>URVW01000125.1 GCA_900551435.1 uncultured Faecalibacterium sp. | reverse complement strand
AAGATGAGATGGGCGTCGAGGAAGCCAACAAGCGCATCTACGCCACCACCGACCGTGCCAAGGGCACGCTGAAGCAGCTGGCGGACGCACAGGGCTGGCCCACTTTCGTGGTCCCCGATGACGTCGGCGGCCGTTACTCGGTCCTGTCCGCTGTCGGTCTGCTGCCCATCGCTGCAGCCGGCATCGACATCGACGAGCTGATGAAGGGCGCTGCAGACGCTATGGAGCGCTTCTCCGTCCTCAGCCCGGACAACGACGCTTACAAGTATGCAGCCATCCGCAACATCCTGTACCGCAAGGGCAAGGCAGTCGAGATCCTCGAGTGCTACGAGCCGAACTTTACCCTGATGAACGAGTGGTATAAGCAGCTGTTCGGCGAGAGCGAGGGCAAGGACAACAAGGGCCTGTTCCCCGCAAGCTGCATCTTCTCCACCGACCTGCACTCCATGGGCCAGTTCATTCAGGAAGGCTCCCGCATCATGTTCGAGACCATCGTGGATGTCAAGAAGCCCGCACAGGACCTGTTCATCGACGAGCTGGAGGGCAACTTCGACGGCCTGAACTTCCTCGCGAACCAGAACATGAGCGTGGTCAACCGCAAGGCCATGGAGGGCACGATCCTTGCCCACACCGACGGCGGCGTGCCCGAGGTGCTGATCGAGGTCGATGACCTGACCGCTTACAATGTCGGCTATCTGATCTACTTCTTCTGGCGTGCCTGTGCATGCAGCGGCTATCTGCTGAGCGTCAACCCCTTCAACCAGCCGGGTGTTGAGAGCTACAAGAAGAACATGTTCGCTCTGCTGGGCAAGCCGGGTTACGAGAACCTGACTGCTGAGCTGGAAGCAAAGCTGAAGTAAGCAAAAAACAAATGAACTCCCGCCCGCAAAGGCGTGGAAAATACAGGAGGACAGAACTATGATTAAACTGATTGTTGGCGCAAAAGGCTCCGGTAAGACCAAAGCAATGATCGACATGATCAATGATTCGGTCAAGACCTCCAAGGGCAACGTCGTTGTCGTCGAGAAGGGCATGAAGCTGACTTATGACATCGCTCCGGCTGCTCGCCTGATCGATCTGGACGAGTACAAGGTCGCTGGCGGCGAGATGCTGTATGGTTTTGTCGCAGGTCTGCTGGCAAGCAACTATGATATCACCGATCTGTACATCGATGGCATCCTGAAGGTGCTGAACCACGACATCAACCGTCTGGGCGTCGTTCTGGACGAGATGGCAGCCATCGCCGGCGATTCCGTCAAGGTCACCGTCACGGTCAGCGCCGATGAGGCTGAGCTGCCCCACAACGTTAAGAAGTACCTGTGATCTTCTGAACTGAACCATCCAAGCGGGCAGGAAACCGGAATTTTGAAATTTTTTCGGTTTTCTGCCTGTTTTGGTGTTGACAAAGGGAAGCTTTGGCGCTATACTAACAAAGCAGCCTTTTATGAGGTGTACTATGCAATTTGACCTGAGAAAGTTTATCGCGACCGGCACGAAGCCTTATCACGCAGAGTTTCCCTGTGATTTGTCTGCCAAGGATTTTGCCGGAGCAAGGATTGAACAGCCTGTGACCGCCTGCTTCACCGCAGAAACGGACGGCGAGGAAGTCCGGATGACTCTGCGGGCAAAAGCATTGGTGCACGGAGAGTGCGCCCGCTGTCTGGACCCGGTCGAACGGGAAGAGACAGTCGAAGCGGAGTGGACGGCAAAGGAGCGGGATCTGGATGACCCGGATTTCGATCTTCCGCTGGACGAAAAAGGCCATCTGGACGTGGATGAATGGCTCTGCCAAGAGTTTATGTTCCAGATCCCGACGGTGCTGCTGTGCAGCCCCGACTGCGCGGGCTTATGTCCCCGCTGCGGTAAGAAGAAGGCAGAGTGTGTCTGCCCGCCAGAGGAAGAGGAGACTGCTCCCGCTGACGCAAGGCTCGCGATCCTCAAATCACTGCTGAACTGAGAAACCCATCAAGGAGGTGCAAAAATATGGCAGTACCTAAGAGACATCTTTCCAAG
>URVW01000124.1 GCA_900551435.1 uncultured Faecalibacterium sp. | reverse complement strand
AGGGCAAGAAGCTGAACATCATCACCTATCGCGCAAAGAAGCACAGTGCTCGCCGCATGGGCCATCGTCAGCCCTATACCAAGGTTGAGATCACTGCGATCAACGGCTAAGGAGGAAAATTACAATGGCACATAAAAAGGGCGTAGGCAGCACCAAGAACGGCCGTGATTCTGCGGCTCAGCGTCTGGGCGCAAAGCGTGCAGATGGTCAGTTCGTTCTGGCCGGCAACATTCTGGTCCGTCAGCGTGGAACCCACATTCAGCCGGGTGAGAACGTTGGCAAGGGCAGCGATGATACCCTGTTTGCTCTGGTGGACGGCACTGTCCGTTTCGAGCGCGTGGGTAAGAACGGCAAGAAGTGCAGCGTCAAGCAGTAACTTCTGTCTGAAAAACTGCGACACAAAGAGCCGGACCCTCGTGGTTCGGCTCTTTTTCGGTAAAAGGAAAAACCTCGCTGTCATCGCGGATGCGAGACTGAGAGGTTCATAAGGAGGGCCTGTATGGCAGCACAAACCAACTTTATCGATATCGCCACCATCTGGCTCCACGCGGGCAAGGGCGGCGACGGTGCGGTGAGCTTTCACCGCGAAAAATTCGTGGCCGCGGGCGGTCCGGACGGCGGCGACGGCGGACGCGGCGGCGACATCATCTTCGTCGTGGACGACCACCTGACCACCCTGATGGACTTCCGCTACAAGCGCAAGTATACCGCCGACGAGGGCGGCAAGGGCGGCGCGAGCCTGTGCCACGGCAAGAACGCTGAAAATCTGGTCATCAAGGTCCCGCTGGGCACGGTCATCAAGGACGCCGAGAGCGGCCTTGTCATCGCGGACCTGTCCGACCACACCCCCGTCACGGTGGCGCGGGGCGGACGCGGCGGCTACGGCAACGCGCATTTTGCGACGCCGACCCGCCAGATCCCCAAGTTCGCCAAGCCCGGTATGCCGGGTGAGGATCTTCAGGTCACGCTGGAGCTGAAGCTCATCGCGGATGTGGGCCTGATCGGCTTCCCGAACGTGGGCAAATCGACCCTCATCTCCACCATCAGCGCGGCCAAGCCCAAGATCGCCAACTACCACTTCACCACCCTCGTGCCCACGCTGGGCGTCGTGTCGGTGGGCGAGGGGGCCAGCTTCGTCTGCGCCGACATCCCCGGCCTGATCGAGGGCGCCAGCGAGGGCATCGGCTTGGGCCATGACTTCCTGCGCCATGTCGAGCGCTGCCGTCTGCTGCTCCACGTCGTGGACGTTTCCGGCAGCGAGTGCCGCGAGCCGATCGAGGACTTTGAGAAGATCAACGAGGAGCTGGCCAAGTTCAGCCCCGCGCTGGCCGAGCGTCCGCAGATCGTCGTGGGCAACAAGTGCGACCTCGCCACCGAGGAGCAGATCGAGCACTTCAAGCAGTACGTCGAGGGCAAGGGCCTGACCTTCGTGCCCATCTCCGCCGCCACCATGCAGGGCGTGCGCGAGCTGCCGGGTCTGGTGTACAACCGCCTGAAGGACATCCCGGCCATTCCGGTGTTCGCGGCCGAGTACAAGAAGCCCGAACCCAAGGCCAACGCGCGCGACTTCACCATCCAGCGGATGGAAGCCCACGTCTGGAGCATCAACGCGCCGTGGCTGGAGTATATCCTCGCGGGCAGCAACGTGGACGACTACGAGAGTCTGCAGTTCTTCCAGCGCCAGCTGGACGAGAGCGGCATCCTGACGGCTCTGGTCGAAAAGGGCGTTCAGGAGAACGACACCATCCTCATCGGCGACTACCAGTTCGACTATATTTTCTAATGGAGCAAAAACCTCTCCGTCGCGCTGTGCGTGCCGCCTTTCTGCACGGGAGACTTTGGCGCTTTGTGCAATGTTTCCGGTTTCGCCAGAGGCTCTCCTGATAGGAGAGCTGGCGAGCGGATGCGAGCCTGAGAGGTTTAAGAGGTCATTATGAACGAACCCGAAACCATCGACCCCCGGGAGCTGAACCCGCTGGCGCTGGCCTTTGTGGGCGACAGCGTGCTGGAACTGTTGGTCCGCACCCGTCTGGCGCGGCATCATCGGCTCTCGGCGGGCAAGCTGAACACCGAAAAGGTCAAATACGTCTCGGCCCGGGCGCAGTTCCGGGAAGAGCA
>URVW01000123.1 GCA_900551435.1 uncultured Faecalibacterium sp. | reverse complement strand
CGTGCGGGGCGAGAGCCTTCGGTTCTTTCAAAAGCCATTGCTTATTACCTCCTATAAGATTTTAACGGTTCAGACCGTTTTCGGAAATCAGAACGGCAGATCGTCGCTGTCGTCGATGACGGCGAAATCATCTGCGCTGCCAGCCGAATAGCTGGGAGCTGCCTCCACCGCCGCAGGGCGGGCAGGGGCTGCGTTCTGGTAGGACGGAGCAGAGTTCTGATAACCTGCTCCGCCGCCTTGATTGCTGCTCTTGGGGCCGGCAAAGTTGATATTGTTGGCCACCACTTCCACAGCGGTGCGGTTGTTTCCCTGCTTGTCCTGATACTGGCGGGTCTGAAGCGAGCCTTCGATGGCAATCAGACTGCCTTTCTGGAAATACTTCGAAACAAACTCGGCCTGCTGACGCCATGCGACGATGTCGATGAAATCAGCCTGACGCTGCTCGCCCTGACGGGCAAAATTGCGGTCGCACGCAATGCGGAAGCTGCACACATTCGTGCCGCTCTGCGTGGTGCGAAGCTCCGGGTCCGCCACAAGACGGCCCATGATGGCAACAACATTCAACATAATACGGACTCCTTTTTGGTCACGGAGAGATTACTCCTCGTGGGCAACGATCAGGCTGCGCATAACGCCTTCGGTGATCTTGTACACACGGTCCAGCTCAGCGGGGAAGCTGGGCTCGCTGGTGAAGTTGATCACGGTGTAGACGCCTTCCTCCTCGTCGTTGATGGGGTAGGCCAGACGGCGCTTGCCCCACTCGTCGATGGAATCGATCGTACCGTTAGCCTCGATCAGGGACTTAAACTTACCAACCAGAGCGGCGGTAGCCTCCTCGTCGAGAGCGGCGCTGGTAATCAGCATGGTTTCGTACTTTGCCATTTTGTAGCACCTCCTTTTGGACTTGAGGGCCTCAAGGTTATGAGGCCAAGGTACACAGCAGCGCGGCTTCGCGCCGTTGTGCGGTGTGTCTGTTCAGACAGCAACTTATTATAGCAAGCAAATCGAAATTTGTCAAGCGTTTGCGGCAAAAAAATTTGCACGAAAATCAAAAACCTGCCGGCTTGAAACTTTGGCCAGAATTTTATTGACTTTGTTTTGCTTTTAACGAATAACAGCGGTATAATAGATACTCAGCAGGGGGCCGGAAGGCGCGCGGCCTTGGCTCGCTGCGAAAAAAGAGAATATGCGAAGGAAGGTAAGTTTTATGGTCTCTGTTTTCCGGAATCTTGCCATCATCATGCTCAGCGCCAAGTTCTTCGGGCTGGTGGCCCGCAAATGCAAGGCGCCGCAGGTGGTGGGCGAGATCATCGCGGGCCTGCTCATCGGGCCGTGTCTGCTGAATCTGGTGCATATCAGCGATACCATCTCCATCTTCGCGGAGATCGGCGTGGTGCTGCTGATGTTCTCCACCGGCCTTGGCACGAACCTGAAAGAGCTGGTGAAGGCCGGCCCCATCGCGACGCTGATCGCGTGCGTGGGCGTGGCGGTCCCGCTGGCGGGCGGCACATTATTATATAGTGCGTTCTACGGCTTTTCGGCGGTGGGCAGCCCGGAGTTCTACCGCGCCCTGTTCATCGGCACGATCATGACGGCCACCAGCGTGTCCATCACGGTGGCGACCCTGCAGGAGATGGGCCACCTGAAGAGCTTTCTGGGCACGACCATCGTGAGCGCGGCGGTCATTGATGACGTCATCGGCATCGTGGTGCTCACCTGCGTGCTGGGCGCCAGCTCCGGCACGGGCACGGGGCTGGGCAAGGTGCTGTTCAACACGGTGCTCTTCTTCGCCACGGCCATCGGCGTGGGCTTAATTGTCCACTTCGCGATGAAGTGGCTGGACACCCGCAACCCCCACACCCAGCGCATCACCATCGTCAGCATCACGTTCTGCTTCGCGATGGCCTACATCGCCGAGCAATACTTCGGCATCGCCGACATCACGGGCGCGTACATCGCGGGCATCGTGCTCTGCACCATGAACGACGCATCCTATGTGGAGCGCCGGGTGGACATCAGCAACTATGTGCTGTTTGCGCCGGTGTTCTTCGCCAGCATCGGCCTGAAAACGGATATCAGCGGCCTTACGCCGAATATCCTGCTGTTCAGTGTCTGCTTCGTCATCGTGGCCCTCATCACCAAGATCATCGGCTGCGGTCTGGCGGCAAAGATCTGCCGCTTCAGCTGGGACGATTCGCTCAAGGTGGGCGTCGGCATGATGACCCGCGGCGAGGTGGCCCTGATCGTGGCGCAGAAGGGTCTGGACATCGGCGTGGTGGATTCGGTCTACTTCACGGCGGTCATCCTGCTCATCGTGGTGTCCTCGGTGGCAACGCCGCTGGTGCTCAAGGTGCTGTTCACCAAAGCGCCGCCGACCCCGCATCCGAGTCAGAATTAACAGCTTGGGGTTCTGGCTCTTTTGGAGAGCGCTGGCTCGTGAAGAACCTCTCAGTCTGCTTCGCAGACAGCTCCCTCGCACAGCGCTGTTACACA
>URVW01000122.1 GCA_900551435.1 uncultured Faecalibacterium sp. | reverse complement strand
TGCCGTCGGCCACATACTCGTTTGCAATGGTGATCAGGGGGTTGGTGGAGTCCTTGGCAGCCTTGAAGGGGATGACGAAGCCCATGTCGTCAGCCATTGCGCTGGTGCCGGTCTCGGAGGTGACGCACCAGTACAGGAAGTCCAGAGTAGCCTGAATGTCGGCATCAGAAGAGGTGTTGTTCACGCACCAGAAGTTCTCGGAACCGGTGCACAGGCCCTGATTCTCCTCGCCATCCACGCCGATGTAGATGGGCAGCATGCCCAGATTGTCGTCGCCCAGATCCTTCACATCGCTGTAAGCCCAGGTGCCGTTCTGGTAGAACACAGCCTTTTTGCCCACGAACTCGGCCACAGCGTCGTTGCCGGTCTTGGAAGCCAGCAGGGTGGGGTCACAGGTGGAATCGGTGATGTACAGATCCCAGATCTGCTTGTAGTTGTCCAGATAAGTGCCCTTGATGGCGTCGGTGGAGCCGATGCCGTCTGCCTTGTACTCGTAGTAGATGGGCAGGTTTGCCAGATGGGTCTTGAAGCGCCAGTCAGAAGAACCGTCCATACCGGCGGAGGTGAAAGCACCGTCCACGCCCAGCTCAGCCTTGCGTGCCTGAATGTCGTCAGCGACCTTCTTCAGATCGGCAAATCCCTTGATGTCGTCCTGCGTGTAGCCGGCGGCGGTCAGCAGCTCCTTGTTGTAGATGATGCCGTAGGTCTCGATGACGTATGCGATGCTGGTAACAGCGTCGCCATCCTTCAGTGCGAAGGAATCGCTGGTCAGCTCACCGTACAGCTGGCTGCCGGACAGATCATAGCAGTAATCCTTCCAGTTTGCCAGACCCACGGGGCCGTTCACCTGGAACAGGGTGGGAGCTTCGCTCTTTTCCATCTCGCTCATCAGGGTGGTCTCGTACTGGCCGGAAGCAGCGGTGACGACGGTCACAGGCACGCCGGTCTCCTTGGTGTACTCAGCAGCCAGATCCTGCCAGGCCTGATCCTGCTCGGGCTTGAA
Organism: uncultured Faecalibacterium sp.; assembly: GCA_900551435.1. Lineage (GTDB taxonomy): Bacteria > Bacillota > Clostridia > Oscillospirales > Ruminococcaceae > Faecalibacterium. Next base: position 1,760 of record URVW01000122.1, on the reverse strand, counting down.
GTTCAGATAGTAGACCTTGCCGTCTGCCTTTGCAGCGGTGCTGGAAGCGGCGGTAGAACCGGCAGCAGAGGATGCAGTGCTGCTGGAGGAGCCACCGCAGGCGGCCAGACCCATAGCAGCGGCAGAAGCGCCGGCAACCTTCAGGAAATTACGACGAGTGATCATCTTTTTCATAATAAGTTCTCCTTCTTATTAAAATTACAGATCAACTATATTACTCTCCGTCCCTCGACGGAGGGGATACAAGATTTAAATCGCCCTTACGCTTTCGCCCTGCTGCAATTCAGGATTCAGGGTCACGGTCTGGGCAGGGGAGCCATGCTCGATCTGCCGCACCAGCAGCTCAATGCTTTGCAGCGCGATCTGCTCGCTGGGCTGGACGATGGTGGTCATCACCGGCACGCAGTAGCGGGACATCGTGATGCCGTCAAAGCCGATCACCGAAATATCCTCCGGTACCCGGAATCCAGCACTCACCAACGCCCGGATGGCACCAAAGGCAATGACGTCGCTCATGGCGAACAGGGCGGTGAAGTCTGCCCGGCGGGCCAGCAGACTGTTCATGGCGTGGTAGGCGGACTCAAAATCATAGTTGGACAGGCCGTACAGCTTGTCGTTGAACAGGATGCCCGCATCCTCCATGGCCTGCTGTGCACCCTTGCGACGCATCAGGCTGGGGTAGCTGGTCACCGGGCCACCCAGAACGGCGATCTTGCGGTGTCCCTGCCGGATGAGGTAGTCCACAGCGGTATAGGCCGCTGCACGGTCATCCACGCCCACCATAGAAAGGTTGGGAAAGTCCAGCTCGTCTGTGACCAGCGTGGTGAGCACGGAAGGAACATGGATGCTGTCAAAGCCCCGCTGGAAGTTCGCCACGCTGCCGCCCAAAAAGATGATGCCTTTGGGTTTGATTTCCCGCAGGATCTTTTCCGCGGCATCGATCTCATTGGCGTTCTCATCCAGATAAGAGACGATACCGTTGTACCCGTACAGGGTTGCGGCGCGCTGCAACTGCACCAGAAAATCGGAGAAGAAGATGTTCCGAGTGCCCTTTACCACAAACACAAGACTGCGGGATTGCTGGATCTTCAGCTGTCGGGCATTCGTGTTGGGTACGAACCCGGCTTCCCGCATCACTTTCAGAACGTGCTCCTTGGTCTCCGGGCGGACATCCGGCCTGTCGTTGATCACACGGGAGATGGTGCTGACGGAGCAGCCGCTGATCCGTGCAATATCTTTGATGGTCAGATTTGCCATGTCGGCGAGCCTCACTTTCTGAAAGCATTTCGGGAACGTTGTCGGGAACGTTCTCAGTGACATTAGTATGGCACATTCTGTATAAAAAATCAAGAAGGGTGATACAACTTTGTATAAAATGTGCAATGCCTCCCCCTATGTTTGTGCAGTTTGATTTGCGGACGAAGCAGCAAGACTGAAAATACCGATAATTCCCGGCACAAATCAGAACAGACCGGAAATTATCGTACCGTTTTGTAACTTTTTGCGCGGAAAACGCTTTTCTTTTCGTCCGCAAAGCAGGAGATGCCACCCGTTCCCGGGAATTCTTTGTATAGGATCTGACCCATCTTCTGCCGCTGAAACGGAAATGGTTCCGGGAAAATAAAAAGCGCTCTCACCTTGTCATCGGTGAGGGCGCTTTGCTGATTGCTGATTATTTTGAATGGGTTGATAAAATTTTCGAAAGATTAGTCGCTGACGTAGGGCATCAGAGCAACGTGACGAGCACGCTTGATGGCGAT
>URVW01000121.1 GCA_900551435.1 uncultured Faecalibacterium sp. | reverse complement strand
GCGGCTGGGGCGCAGACCGTTGCGGTCCAGCACCGCGCCCACCACATCGCCGTCCGAGAACAGGATGGCGGCGGGGCCGTCCCACGGCTCCAGCATGGTGGCGTAATACTGGTAGAAGTCGCGCTTTTTCTGGCTGATGTTCTTGTTGTTCTCCCAAGGTTCGGGAATGGTGATCATCACGGCCAGCGGCAGGTCCATGCCGTTCATCACCATAAATTCCAGCGCGTTGTCCAGCATGGCGGAGTCCGAACCGGAAGTGTTGATGATGGGCAGAATTTTGTTCATATCCTCCTGCATGATGGGGCTGGAGATGGACTCCTCGCGGGCCAGCATCGCGTCGGTGTTGCCCTTGATGGTGTTGATCTCGCCGTTGTGCAGGATAAAGCGGTTGGGGTGTGCGCGCATCCAGCTGGGGTTGGTGTTGGTCGAGAAGCGGCTGTGCACCATGCCGATGGCAGATTCGTAGTCCTCGTCCTGCAGGTCGAGGTAGAACAGACGCAGATCGTTGACGAGGAACATGCCCTTGTACACGATGGTGCGGCTGGACAGGCTGGACACATAAGTGCCGTTGCTGGCCTGTTCGAACACCCGGCGGACGATGTAGAGCTTGCGGTCGAAGTCGATGCCCTTGCTCACCTTGGCGGGCTTCTTGATGAAGCATTGCCAGATGGACGGCATGCAGTCGCGGGCTTTCTGGCCCACGGCGTCGGGGTTCACGGGGACCTCGCGCCATGCGAGGAACTCGAGGCCCTCTTTGCGGGTCACCAGCTCGAACAGCTTCATGGCCTGTGCCCGCAGATGCTCGTTCTGCGGGAAGAAGAACATGCCGACGCCGTATTCGCGCTCGTTGCCGAGGCTGATGTTCATTTTGTCGGCCACTTTGGAGAAGAACTTGTGGCTGATCTGGAGCATGATGCCCACGCCGTCGCCGGTCTTGCCCTCGGCGTCCTTGCCGGCGCGGTGTTCCAGCCGCTCGACGATGGACAGCGCATCGCTGACGGTCTGGTGGCTCTTGCGGCCCTTGATGTCCACCACCGCGCCGATGCCGCAGGCGTCGTGCTCGAACTGGGGGTCATACAGGCCAAGGGGCGTGGCGTTTTCCGTAAATTTTTCCATTGCCTTTCCCATCCTTATCTCTCGAAATCCTCCCGGACTGCGGCACATTCCGCAGCATCCCGTTCCAACGGGGATGAAAAACAAAAAAGACGCCCCAGATGGGCATAACAAACCCATCTGGAACGCCTTTGTTCCGGTACTTCTTATTATACAGACTGCTGAAAATTTTTCAAGCGACAGCTGCACCAAATGTGATAGCCCAAAGCCGCCGCTTCTTGTGCGGTTTGATGGAAGGATGAAACAGATTCATCTCTGGCCTAAAATTGCGTTCAGGTCTGCTTCGGGCGTGGTGACGGCTTTGAGGTCGTATTTCTCCTGTAACACCCGCACCACCCCCGGCGAGAGGAAGGCCGGCAGGGTAGGCCCGAGCCGGATGCCCCGGATGCCCAGCGCCAGCAGTGCGATGAGGATGCAGACGGCTTTCTGCTCGAACCAGCAGAGCACCAGCGAGAGCGGCAGGTCGTTCACGCTGCATTGGAAAGCGTCGGCCAGTGCCAGTGCGATGCGGATAGCGCTGTAAGCGTCGTTGCACTGGCCCACGTCGAGGATGCGGGGCAGCCCGCCCACCGTGCCGAGATCGAGGTCGTTCAGGCGGAATTTTCCGCACGCCAGCGTCAAAATGACCGTGTCCGGCGGGGTCAGCTTGGCGAACTCGGTGTAGTAGCGGCGGCTGGGCCGGGTCCCGTCGCACCCGCCCACAAGGAAGAAGTGCCGGATGGTCCCGTTCCGCACCGCCGCCACGATCTCGTCCGCGTGGGAAAGCACCGCGTGGCGGGCAAAGCCGGTGACGACGCTGCGCCCGCCGTTCATTCCGGGCATGGCGGTGTCCTCCGGGTAGCCGCCCAGTTCCAGCGCCTTGGCGATGAGCGGCGAGAAGTCCCGGTCCGGCCCGATGTGCGGGATGCCCGGGTAGGAGACGACGGAGGTGGTGTATACCCGGTCGGCGTAGCTGGCTCGCAGCGGCATGATGCAGTTGGTCGTGAAGAGGATGGGCGCAGGGATGTCCTCGAACTCGCGCTGCTGATTCTGCCAAGCTGTACCAAAGTTGCCTTTCAGGTGGGGATAGCGCTGCTTCAGTTCCGGGTAGCCGTGGGCGGGCAGCATCTCTGAGTGGGTGTAGACGTTGATGCCCTTGCCCTCAGTCTGTTCGAGCAGACACTTTGCATCGTAGAGGTCGTGCCCGGAGATCACGATGAACGGTCCTTTTTCAATGACGAGCGGGACCTCCACCGGTTCCGGCTGGCCGAAGGCTCCGGTGTTGGCCTCGTCCAGAAGCTCCATGCAGCGGTAACTGGCTTCGCCGGTCTTTTGCACCAGCGCCCAGAGCGTCTCCATGGACAATTCGTTCTTGATGGCGGTCAGCGCCTCGCAGAAAAAGCGGTCCAATTCGGGGTCGATACGCCCCAGCACCCGGGCGTGGTAGTTGTAGGCCGCCATGCCGCGCAGACTGAACAGCACGAAGGACTTCAGACTGCGCACGTCCTCGTCCGGCTCGTTCCAGAGCTTCTGCATGTCGTAGTCGAAGCCCAGCCCGGGACAGGCCGCGTGGACGTTCTCGGTCAGCTGGTCCACGGTCTGCGGGTCAAAGTTGACGTTCGTGATGGTCGTGAACAGCCCTTCCATCAGCAAAAGCGCCTGTTCGGGCGCAGGGGCGCGGCCCTCGCCGATGAGCTGCTCAGCGTAGGAGATCAGCGCCCCGGTCAGCCGGTCCTGCGCCGCCGCCGTCTCGGCGCTCTTGCCGCAGACGCCCGCCTTGCCGGTGCACGCCGTGCAGTTCGCCGCCTGTTCGCATTGAAAACAAAACATTTGCTCGTCCATCCAAAAACCTCTTTTCCTAGAATGCTTTCAGTATGGACAGGATGGGGAGAGGGTATACATGGGGGCGGCATCTGCCGACGGCGCGGGAGCTTTTTCCCGCAAGCAAAGGGCATTCCATGCCCTCCCCAGCGCT
>URVW01000120.1 GCA_900551435.1 uncultured Faecalibacterium sp. | reverse complement strand
CGTCCACATTATAATAGGCCGTAATCGTGATGTGCGTGAGGCTTTCCTCCGTATAGGATTTGAAGAGCCAGGAAGACCGATAGGGCATTTTTTCCCGGTTCATGCAGTTAACGAGAGACACTTCCATCCCTGCCAGTTCGATGTTTGCCGGGATCAGGTCAACGCCTTCCACATGGTGCAGGATGCCCTCACCGGGCGGAATGCTATGGTCGTTCATGGCTTTTGCCATCAGGGTGGAAAGGGTGGTAGGCAGTTCATCGGGCTGCTGCCAGCCCATGCTGATGGCAATGTCCGCATGGCGGACAAATGCAGCGAAAGAAAATTTATCTATTTCAAATAAAAAACCAGACGCCGAACCCCTCTCCCGGGACCCTCAGCGTCTGGTTCATTTTTTGCTATTTACAGGTCATTCACTCTTCCGTTTCAGCCTGAGCGGCGTCGAGGAAGGCTTTGATCTTATCGATCTGAATTTGTGCCACGGCGCGGCCCGTCTCGTAGACGCGGCGGAGCTGGGCAGGGTCACGCTCCATCGCGCCGATCTCCAGCGGGATGGGCGGGCGGATGACGTAGTCAGCCCCGGCCTGTTCGAGCATGGAGATGTATTCCAGCGTTTCGTTGTAGCGTTCGTGACGGTCGGCGACGGCCTCCACAAAGGCCGGATAGCGCAGATACCGCGCCCGGATGGCGGGCAGCATGGGGTTCTTTTTCTTGACGAAGCCCTTGGGCTGGGTCAGGATGATCAGGTTGCGCTTGTAGCCGATGGACTCGAAAAAGCGGATGGGGATGGAATCCGCCACGCCGCCGTCCAGCAGACCGTAGTGGCCGATCTTGACGATCTTGGCCGCCAGCGGCATGGACGCAGAAGCTTCCATCCAGAGGATGTCCTCGGCGTCGCCCCTGCGGCATTTGTGGTAGATGGGGTCGCCGGTGCGCACATCGGTGCAGACGACGAAGAAATCCATCGGGGAGGCGGCAAACGCGGCTTCGTCGAACGGGTCGAGCTTTTCCGGTACATCGTGATAGCAGAACTGCTCACTGTACAGGTTGCCGGTGCGCAGCAGATTCTTGAAGCTGGCATAGCGCTTGTCGTTGCAATACTGGGTGTTGTAGCGGATGGTGCGGCCGATCTGATGGGACTTGTAGTTGCAGCCGAACACCGCGCCGGCCGATACGCCGATCGCGCCGTCCACGGTGATGCCGTTTTCCATCAGAACGTCCAGAACACCTGCGGTGAACATCCCCCGCATGGCGCCGCCTTCCAAAACCAATCCGGTCTTCATATAGTGATACTCCTTCTTGTCGCTGTGCGCGGGGCCTTCGTGACGGACCGCCGCGCGCTTGAAAACGGACGCTCTCCACAGCGTCCGGGACCCCGCGGAGAACGTTTCCGGGGATTGCTTTCAGTATACTCGAATTTTTAGAGAAAACAAGAGAGAAAATGAACAAAAGACCTTGAAATCCGGTGTGCGAATCCGGTATACTAGGTGAAATCGAAATGATGGATCAAAGAGCTTGGAGGAGACACAGAGACTATGAAACTGCTGGAAGATCGGATTCGCAAAGATGGCATCGTTCGTGAGGGAAATGTGCTGAAGGTGGACAGCTTCATCAACCACCAGATGGATATCCCGCTGTTCCGCGAGATGGCAAAGGAATGGAAGCGCCTGTTTGCGGGCAAGTCCATCAACAAGGTGCTGACCATCGAAGCCAGCGGCATCGGCATCGCCGCCGTGGTGGCCAGCGAGTTCAACGTGCCGGTCGTCTTTGCCAAGAAGTCGATGAGCATCAATCTGGACTACGACAACTACGAGACGAAGATCCAGTCCTTCACCCACAAAAAGATCTACAACGTCATTGTCTCCAAGAAGTTCCTCACGCCGGAGGATCACGTTCTGATCATCGACGACTTCCTCGCCAACGGCTGCGCCCTGATGGGTCTGCTGGACCTCGCCAAGGAAGCCGGCGCGACCGTGGAGGGCATCGGCATCGCCGTCGAGAAGGGCTTCCAGCAGGGCGGCGACCTCATCCGCAGCAAGGGCATCCAGCTGGAGAGCCTTGCCATCGTGGAGTCGATGGACTCCGCCACCGGCGAGATCAAGTTCCGCGAGCAGCCGCATCAGAACTAAAAAAGCTTTTTTGGACCGCCTTCCCGGCGGTCTTTTTTTATGCCCCATCGAAGCTGTCGCCGTCGGCGGGGAGGTCAGCGGCGGTCTGCTCGGCGGAAGAAGCGTCCGGCACGGCGGCGCGGGGGATGCCCTTGTAAACGAGGGTCTGTTCCAGCACCTCGGCGCAGACGGGGGCCGACAGGCTGCCGCCCGCTGTGGTCCAGCTGTGCGGCTCGTCAAGGCAGACAAGGCAGAGGAACTGCGGGTCGTCGATGGGGGCCACGGCCACGAAGCTGGCGATGCGGGCTTTTTCGTCGTCGCTGTCCAGCTTCTGGCTGGTCCCGCTCTTGCCGCCCACCCGGTAGCCCGCGATCTGGGCGTTCCGTCCGCCGCCGTAGAGGACGACGGCTTCCATCATCTCCCGCATGATGGCGCTCGTCTCGGCCTTGAGCACCTGCCGCTTGCAGGTCGGCTCGATGTGGTCGATGAGGGTCCCGTCCGGCGCAAGGATGTCCGACACCACATAGGGCTGCATCAGCTTGCCGCCGTTGACCACAGCGCAGACGGCGGCGGCCATCTCGAGGTAGGAAATTTTGCTGCTCTGCCCGAACGCGCAGGAGGCCAGCTCCACCGGCCCCATCCGGTCGGCGGTGTAGTACAGGCTTCGTTTCGGCTCGGCGGGCAGGTCGATGCCGGTCGGCTCCCGCAGCCCAAAGGCCGCAAAGTAATTGCAGAAGGCTTCCTTGCCCAGCCGCGCGCCGATCTGGATGAAACTCTGGTTGCAGGAATTTTCCAGCGCTTGGGTCACGGTCTGTGCGCCGTGGCGCTTGTGATTGGCACAGTGGAAGCGGGTCCCGGCCACCGAGATGGATTCGCCGCAGTAGAAGCTGGAATGCTTGGTGACGGCCCCGGTATCCAGCGCCGCCGCGCAGGTGATGAGCTTGAACACGCTTCCCGGCTCGTACAGGTCGCTGACGGCCTTGTTCCG
>URVW01000119.1 GCA_900551435.1 uncultured Faecalibacterium sp. | reverse complement strand
AGGTGTTCCAGACATTCCGTAACGCATGGAAGATCCCCGAGCTTAAAAATCGTCTCCTGTTCACGCTGGCGATCCTCGTGGTGTATCGTCTGGGCTGCGCCATTCCGGTCCCGTTCATCACTGGTTCTGCATTGAACCAGATGTTCTCGAACGGAAACATGCTCTCGTATCTTGATATGATGAGCGGCGGCGCGCTGTCCCGGTGCACACTCTTCGCGTTAGGTGTGACGCCTTATATCAACGCTTCCATCATCGTGCAGCTGCTCACCGTTGCGATCCCTTCGCTGGAAAACATTGCGAAGGAGCCGGACGGCCAGAACAAGCTGCAGCAGATCACCCGGTACGCCGGCGGCATCATCGCTCTGGTGATGAGCCTCGGTTACTACTTCGTGGTCCGCAACATGGGCGCACTGAAGTATACGAGCGGCGCGGCCGGTATCTTTACCGCCGTGGTCATCATCGCCACTTTCACCGCAGGTGCTCAGCTGATCACCTGGTGTGGTGAGCAGATCGATGACAAGGGTATCGGCAACGGCCTGTCCCTTCTGATCTTCTCTTCGATCGTTTCCAACTGGTCCAGCGTCTACACCACCGTCGCGGGTCTGCTGACCCGCGCCGCTGCTGGCGAGACGAAGTTCTACATTCTGCTGCCCCTGCTGGTCGTGCTGGCACTGGTCGTGATCGTGTTCATCGTTGTTATGACCAACGCAGAACGCCGCATCACCATCCAGTATGCAAAGCGCGTGGTGGGCCGCAAGCAGATGGGCGGGCAGAACAGCTATCTGCCCCTGAAGCTGAACATGAGCGGCGTCATGCCCATCATCTTCGCTTCCGCTCTGGTTTCGATCCCGGGCACGATCGGCAGCTTCCTGCAGATCGATCAGGCAGCGCATCCGTTCTGGTATGCATTTTTCCATACCTTCAACTACACGTCTGCGCTGTATGTGATCATCTACCTGCTGCTGATCCTGGCCTTCAACTACTTCTATGTGGCCATCCAGTACAACCCCGTGGAGATCGCCAACAATCTGCGCCGCAACAACGGCTCGATCCCCGGCTTCCGTCCCGGCAAGCCGACCAGCGATTTCCTGACCCGCACGCTGAACAAGATCACCCTCATCGGTGCGATCTTCCTCGCTGCGGTGGCTGTGCTGCCGATCATCCTCGGCAACCTGACCGGTATGAGCATCCAGCTGGGCGGAACCAGCCTGTTGATCGTTGTCGGTGTGGCACTTGATACCACCCGCAGCCTCGACAGCTTTATGACGATGCGCAACCACAAGGGTTTCCTCGGCTGATTCAATAAAACACTGATGTGAGAAAGCACTGGAAAGGAGAGCATGCTCGAACTTTTCAGTGCTTTTTTACTTTGATGGGCCGTTAGCCTCATCAAACACGAAAAATATCGTCCTTTTACAAAGGAAAGGAGCAATCCTATGAATCTGATTCTGTTGGGCGCACCTGGCGCCGGCAAGGGCACGCAGGCAGAGATCATCTGCGCAAAGCTGAACATTCCTTCCATCAGCACCGGCAACATCCTGCGTGCTGCGGTCAAGGAAGGCACGGAGATGGGCCTGAAGGCAAAGAGCTTCATGGACGCAGGTGCACTGGTCCCCGATGAAGTCATCATCGGCATCCTGAAGGACCGCCTGTCCGAGGCCGACTGCGCAAACGGCTTCATTCTGGACGGTGTGCCCCGCACCATCGCACAGGCCGAGGCCATCGAGACCATGGGCATCCGCATCGACAAGGTGCTGGAGCTGCAGGTCGAGGACAACGTGATCGTGGACCGCATGGGCGGCCGCCGCGTCTGCGAGAAGTGCGGCGCAAGCTATCACATCCTCAACAAGAAGAGCAAGGTGGAAGGCGTGTGCGACTGCTGCGGCGGCAAGCTGGTCATCCGCAAGGACGATCAGCCTGCGACCGTGCTCGACCGCCTGAAGGCTTACCACGAGCAGACCGAGCCGCTGGTGGCGTTCTATCGTGAGCGCGGCAAGCTGGCTGAGATCCCGTTCTGCCCCTCCATCGAGGAGACGACGGCTGAGATCATGAAAGCTTTGGAGGCATAAACGTGATTCAGATCAAAAATGCGAAAGAACTGGACGGTATGCGCCGGGCCAACGCCCTGAGCGCAGCTGCCCTGAAGTACGGCGGCGAGCACATCGAGGCTGGCATGACCACTTGGGAGCTGGATAAGCTGATCTACGATTTCATCGTGAAGCATGGCGGCATCCCCAACTTCAAGGGACTGTACGGTTTCCCGGGAACGGCCTGCATCAGCCTGAATGATACCATCATCCATGGCATCCCGTCGCATGATATCGTCATCCGCCCGGGCGACATCGTCAGCATCGATACCGGTGCAAAGGTCGATGGCTTCAACGGTGACAATGCCTGCACTTATGCGGTGGGCAAGATCGATCTGGAAGCCCAGCGTCTGCTGGACGTGACCAAAGCCGCTCTGTACAAGGGCATCGAACAGGCCAAGGCGGGCAACCGCATCGGCGACATCGGCTATGCTGTGCAGAGCTACTGCGAGGACGCCGGTTTCTCGGTCGTCCGCGAGTTCGTGGGCCACGGCACGGGCCGTGAGCTGCACGAGGATCCGGAAGTGCCCAACTACGGCCATCAGGGCCGCGGCCCGCGTCTGGTCCCCGGCATGACCATCGCTATCGAGCCGATGATCTGCCAGTACGACTGCAAGATCACCCAGTCGAAGGACGGCTGGACCGTCAAGACCAAGGACGGCGGCTTGGCAGCGCACTTTGAGCACTCCGTGGCCATCCTCAAGGATCGCACCGAGATCATGACCCGCGCGTGGGATGACCCCGATTTTGACCCGAACACCTTCAGCTTCAAGTAAGCTGGAACGCCGAGACCTCCCTTCGGGGAGGTCTTTTTTTGTGCCGCAGACCTGTGCTTTGTGCAATTCCGACAACTTTTGGTGAAAAAGTTTCATCTTCCCGGTGGAGACGCGCAAAACCGGGCCGAAAATCAGCCGGAAGAACCGACGTAGAAATTTTTATCGGAAATACGGAAAAAAGTACTTGCAAAATGAATGCAAAAGGTGTATAATCTATAAATGGCCGTGACAGCCAGATGCTTTCTCGGTGGACAGGGATTTTCTGCCCACTTTGCGGATTTTGTGCCGCAGGAGAAGAAGTATGTGGCGGTTATCGCCGCCTGTCCGTCAATTCATGGCAAACTGAGCAGATCCAATGAGGAGGCAAATAGCTTGTCTAAAGAAGACGTCATC
>URVW01000118.1 GCA_900551435.1 uncultured Faecalibacterium sp. | reverse complement strand
GTAGGGGCGGTCATTGACCGCCCGCGCAGCCATCCGGACAAATCAACCTACCGGGTAAACCGCACGGGCGAGCAATGCTCGCCCCTACAAGCGAAGGACAAAATCGTGCTGCCCCGCCCTACGCTATAAAACTTACACAAAAATCACCCTAAAAATTTTTAAAAATGCAATTTGAGAAAACAAGAGAATACGCGAGAAAACAAGAGAATACGCGAGCTACACCGGAATAAATTAAAATTATCCGAAAAACCTATTGACGTGGGAGCGTCTTTCTGCTATAATCACACTTGCGCGATAAAGCGCCGAAATCGGCGCTGTCAGATACCGTATTTTTTACGGACGTGTTAATTCTTACATGGAGGTTCCTACTATGAGCACGACTCTCGCTAAGCCCGCTGAAATGGCTGACCGCAAGTGGTATGTGATCGACGCTGCCGGTAAGCCCCTGGGCCGCGTTGCTGCCAAGGCTGCTGTCATCCTGCGCGGCAAGAACAAACCCACCTTCACCCCCAACGTTGACTGCGGTGACCACGTCATCATCATCAACTGCGATCAGGCTGTCCTGACCGGCAAGAAGCTGGAAAAGAAGTTCCATCGCACCCACTCCGGCTGGATCGGCGGTCTGAAAGAGACCCAGTACAAGACCCTGATGGCCGAGAACAGCGACAAGGCTATGACCTACGCTGTCAAGGGCATGATCCCCAGCAACACCCTGGGCGCCAAGGCTATGACCCGCCTGCACTGCTGCAAGGCTGCTGAACACGCTCATGCTGCTCAGAAGCCCGAAGTTGTGGAACTTTAATAAGGAGGCAATAGAAGATGTACGAATCCAAACCTTATTTCTACGGCACCGGCCGTCGTAAGCATTCCGTTGCCCGTGTTCGCGTTTACAATGGTACCGGCAAGGTCACCATCAACGGCCGCGATATCAACGATTACTTTGGCCTTGAGACCCTGAAGCTGCTCGTCAACAGCCCCCTGGTTCTGACTGAGAACGAGGGCAAGTTCGACGTCGTCGTCAACGTTGTTGGCGGTGGCTGTGCAGGCCAGGCTGGCGCTATCCGCCACGGTCTGTCCCGCGCTCTGCTCCAGTTCAACCCCGAGCTGCGCCCCATCTTGAAGAAGGCTGGCTTCCTGACCCGCGATCCTCGTATGAAGGAACGTAAGAAGTACGGTCTGAAGGCTGCACGTCGTGCACCCCAGTTCAGCAAGCGCTGATTTTTCCGTATCGCAGCTTTTACGGCTCTGCCTCGGCAGAGCCGTTTTTGTTTGCAAAAAACGACCGGTCCTGCGTTTGCAGGACCGGTCCGTTCTATTTGGGAAATCTCATCGGCTCTCCACCATCTCCTCGATGACACGGAGGAAATCGCGTCCATAGTGGGCGGCTTTCTTTTCGCCCACGCCGGTGATGTTGAGCAGCTCATCAAGGCTGAGCGGCTTTTTCTGGGCCATCTCGCGCAGGGTGGCGTCGTTGAAGATCATATAGGCGGGGACCTTCTGCTTGGCGGCCAGCCGCTTGCGGAGAGCGTACAGCTCTCCCAGAAGCTTTTCGTCGAACTCATCCAGCTGGAGGGGTTCGGCGGCACGGCGGCGGGTCCCGGCCAGCCGTTTGGCGCTGGCGGCGGCGCGCTCCTTGGCCAGAGCGGCTTCCTGATCCACTCGCGCGATGGCCTGTTCGGCCATCAGGCAATTCGAGCAGTTGCCGCATTTCTGGGGTGCAGCTTCGCCGAAATAACCCAGCAGAAAGCCCCGCAGACAGCGCGGCGTAGTGGAATAGAAGGTCATGTATTTCAGCCGCTCCTCGGCTTTGCGGGCGGCTTCGGCCTTGACGTCAGCGGGCAGTCCGTTGTCGGCCTCCATCTCCTTTTCGATGAAGAACCGGATGGTCCGCACGTCCGTGCCGGAATAGAGCAGGGTGCAGCGGGCAGGGTCGCCGTCGCGGCCCGCGCGGCCGGCTTCCTGATAATAGCTCTCCAGATCTTTCGGCATATTGTAGTGGATGACGAACCGGACGTTCGGCTTGTCGATGCCCATGCCGAAGGCGTTGGTCGCGACCATGATCTGGACCCGGTCGTATAGGAAATCGTCCTGATTCTGCCGCCGCGTTTCGGGGTCCAGCTTGGCGTGGTAAGCCGCCGCCCGGATGCCCCGGCTCTGCAGCAGACGGGCCGTCTCGTCCACCTGTCGGGTCGTGCTGCAATAGATGATGCCCGCATTGTCCCGCTCTTTGAGGACCAGTTCCAGCAGGACCCGCGGCTTTTCGCTGGGCAGAGCGCGGCGCGTCTCAAAATAGAGGTTCGGGCGGTCGAAGCTGGCGGTCACCTCGTAAGGGGCTTTCAGCTCCAAGTGGTTCCGGATGTCGTCCCGGACATGGGCCGTGGCGGTGGCCGTGAATGCGCCGAGGACCGGCCGCTTGGGCAGACTGTCCACGAACTCCTTGATGCGCAGATAGCTGGGGCGGAAATCCTGCCCCCACTGGCTGATACAGTGGGCTTCGTCCACCGTGACCATGCTGATCTCCCGTTCCTGCGCGAACCGCTGGAATCCGGGCATCTCGAGCCGTTCCGGGGCCACATAGATGATCTTATACCAGCCTTCGCGGGCGCGGCGGAGCATGAGCGCTTTCTGATTGTCGGTCAGGCTGTTGTTCAGGAACGCCGCCGCCACGCCGGCCTGAACCAGCGCCCCGACCTGATCTTTCATCAGGCTGACCAGCGGCGAGACAACGATGGTGATGCCCGGGAGCAGGAGCGCCGGGACCTGATAGCAGATGGATTTGCCCGCACCCGTCGGCATGACGGCCAGAACGTCCTTTCCGGCCAGAAGCTGTTCCACAATGGCTTCCTGCCCGGGGCGGAAGTCGTCATAGCCGAAAACTTTTTTTAAGATCGAATGCGGGTTTTCCATGGATTCCTCCGTTATAAGTAATGAGAACTGCGGTTCAAACCCTATCAGTATACCACAAAAACAGCCGGTTTCGCAGGGGATGGGGATGTTTTTCGTCGAAAAGCACGAAATGTCAAAAGGATTTTTTGACAAGCGATAGCTTTTCAGGCGCGAAAATGATATAATAAGACGACATATCTCCATCCCCGGCCCACACCGTGCCGGACCCCGAAGAAAAAGGAGCATTTCTAATTATGCAGAAACTTATCACATTTGCCGTGCCGTGCTACAATTCGGCGGCCTATATGCGCCACTGCATCGAAACGCTGCTCTCTGCCGGAGAGCAGGCCGAGATCATCCTCGTGGACGACGGTTCCGTGAAGGATGACACCCCCGCCATCTGCGACGAGTACGCCGCAAAGTACCCCACCATCGTCAAGGCCA
>URVW01000117.1 GCA_900551435.1 uncultured Faecalibacterium sp. | reverse complement strand
ACAACCTGACCGCCGGTGCTCTGGGCGTGTTCATCCTGTGGTTCTGCTGGTTCGGTTTCAACGGCGGCTCTTCCCTGAGCCTGTCCACCGATGAGACCATGACCCTGACCGGTCTAGTCTGCTTCAACACCAACCTTGCTGCTGCCGTGGCCACCTGCGTGACCATGATCTTCACTTGGAAGCGTTACGGAAAGCCCGACGTTTCCATGACCCTGAATGGTTCTCTGGCTGGTCTGGTCGCTATCACGGCGGGCTGCGATGCCGTTTCTCCGTTCGGCGCATTCATCATCGGCTTCGTCGCCGGCATCCTCGTGGTGCTGAGCGTCGAGTTCTTCGACAAGATTGCCAAGGTCGATGACCCTGTCGGCGCAGTTTCCGTCCACTTTGTGAACGGTGTCTGGGGCACGATCGCAGTCGGCCTGTTCTCCAACGGCGGCGACGGCGTGGGCAAGGGCCTGTTCTACGGTGGCGGCCTGAGCCAGCTGGGCATCCAGCTTCTGGGCCTCGTCGTGGTCGATGCCTACGTCCTCATCGTGATGTTCATCATCTTCAAACTCATCGACAAGACCATTGGTCTGCGCGTCCCCGCAGAGGTCGAGATCGACGGTCTGGATATCCACGAGCACGGTCTGGCTTCCGCTTACGCTGGCTTCTCCATCTCCGACGCCAACGCAGCCGCCATGGTCCCCAACGAGAACACCGATCTGGGCGAGAACGATGTCGCCAAGGCTTCGTCCAAGCAGATCGACGCTGCTGTTCCTGTGGTGCGCGAACCTGCTGTCATCCACGATGGCGTTTACGACACCGGCATGCACAAAGTCTCCATCATTGCAAAGCTTTCCAAGTTCGATCAGCTCAAGACCGCCCTCAACGATCTGGGCGTGACCGGCATGACCGTCACACAGGTCATGGGCTGCGGCATCCAGAAGGGCACGAGTGAGAAATACCGTGGTGTTCCCGTGGATTCCACCCTTCTGCCCAAGATCAAGGTCGAAGTCATCGTGTCCAAGATCTCGGTGGATTCCGTGGTCGAGGCCGCCAAGAAGGCCCTGTACACCGGCCACATCGGCGATGGCAAGATCTTTGTCTACAACGTGACCCGCGTGGTCAAGATCCGCACCGGCGAAGAGGATTTCGCCGCTCTGCAGGATGTGGAGTAAGCTCCACCTTTGTCCTCAATGCAGTCCCGCTCTGAGAGCGTGACGATATTTGTTCTCCTTTTTCTCCTTTTCCTTTTTTCTGATCCAAAACGGCAAAACTGAAACCCCCGCTCCTTCCGCACAAGGGAGCGGGGGTTTTGTCGCGCCTTGACAACAGGACGCCGGATGTGCTATTTTTTTACCATTCTGAACACAGGGAAGTGCAATATGAGCAATTTCAATGATTTTAAGCGGGAATCCACCGCCGCCCTTGCGGTAGCTCTGCGGTGGTTTTTGCTGGCCGTTCCCACCGGTCTGGTCTGCGGACTGGTCGGCACGGCATTTCATCTCGCGGTCGAGACGGTCACCGAACTGCGCGGCCAGCAGCCGTGGCTGCTGTTCCTGCTGCCGGTGGCGGGCCTTGCCATCACCGCATTCTACAAATGGACCAAGTGCGAGGGCGTTGGCACGAACAACGTCATCCGGGCGGTCCAGAGCGGCGAACCGGTCAGCCTGCTTCTGGTCCCGGCCATCTTTCTGGGGACCGTGCTTACCCACCTCTGCGGCGGCTCTGCGGGCCGTGAGGGCGCGGCCCTGCAGATGGGCGGCAGCATCGGCTGGAACGTCGGCGTCCTGCTCCACCTGAAGGACCACGACCGCCGCACCGCCACCATCAGCGGCATGGCAGCGTTCTTCTCGGCTCTGTTCGGGACCCCGCTGACGGCGGCGCTCTTCGCGATGATGGTGGAAGATGTCGGCCTGACCTTCACCTCCGCTTTTGTCCCGGCGTTCACTTCTGCTCTTATCGCTTATGGGTGCTCCCTCTCCTTCGGCATTGCACCCACGCATTTTGCACTGACCGCCCCGGACCTCACGATCTGGAACGCTTTTCTCGTCATCGTGCTGGGCGCGGCCTGTGCACTCGTCACCCGGCTGTTCTGCCTGACGCTCCATTTCATGGAGCACACCGTGCCCAAGCTCCTGAAGAATCCGTGGCTGCGGGCCGCACTGGGCGGCGCACTGGTGGTGGCCTTTTCGTATCTGTTCGGCGTGGGCCGGTACAACGGCGCGGGAATGGGCGTCATCACCGCCGCCGTTGAGCAGGGCGAGGCCCTGCCATGGGATTTCCTCTGCAAAATTTTTCTGACCGCCCTGACCCTCTCCTGCGGCTTCAAGGGCGGCGAGGTCGTTCCCAGTTTCTTTGTGGGGGCAACGTTCGGCTGTGTGTTCGGGCCGCTGCTGGGGCTTCCCGCCGGGTTCGCTGCCGCGGTGGGCCTTGTTTCTGTGTTCTGCGGCGCGACCAATGCCCTGATCCCCTCCATCCTGCTGGGCTTCGAGCTGTTCAGCGGCGCGGGGCTGGAACTCATCGCGCTGGGCTGCGGCATCTGCTATATGCTCTCCGGCCACTCGGGCCTGTACAGCAGCCAGAACTTTATCACCAACAAGCTCCGCCCGGAATATATGGCACACGGACATCTCAAGATCAAAAAGCACGAGGAATCATCTCCCAACCCTTGATTTTTCCGGCACAGCGTGCTACAATCAGCTTAGTTTCATCCTGACCAAAACGATGATGCGGACAAACCGAAGCTTCGTCCCCTGTGTTTCAGAGAAGGCCGCCGCTGATCTTCAGCGTGCTGCAAGCGGCCCATCACACCCGAAGCTTCTACCACCGCAGAGTGCAGAGGCGAACCTCTGCCGGGTGCGCCCGTTACAGCACAGCGAGTGGTGCGGCAAACCGCACAATTCGGGTGGAACCGTGGAACGCTTTTGATCTTTCAGGCGCTTCATCCCGTGTATTGCTGCGGGATGAAGCGCTTTTTTAGTTTCTGTCAAGTTCAGAAGGAGATTTTACCATGAAGATCATTTACAAAGACGGTCATGTGGACGAGTGCCCGCAGGATCAGGAACTGCACGTCATCCGCCATACGGCGGCCCACATCATGGCACAGGCTATCAAGCGCCTGTATCCGGAAGCTGACTTCGCTTTCGGCCCCGCCACCGAGAACGG
Organism: uncultured Faecalibacterium sp.; assembly: GCA_900551435.1. GTDB lineage: Bacteria > Bacillota > Clostridia > Oscillospirales > Ruminococcaceae > Faecalibacterium. Next base: position 338 of record URVW01000117.1, on the reverse strand, counting down.
CTTCTACTATGACGTCGATCTGGGCGACACCAAGCTCACCGACGAGGATCTGGCCAACATCGAAAAAGAGATGCGCAAGATCACCAAGGAAAACCTGCCCATCAAGCCCTTCATCCTGCCCCGCGACGAGGCCGTGAAGCTGATGGAAGAGCGCCACGAGAACTACAAGATCGAGCACATGGCTGATCTGGCCGACGAGACCGAGTTCAGCTTCTTCCAGCAGGGCGAGTATGTCGATATGTGCATTGGACCTCACCTGACCTACACCAAGGCGCTGAAGGCCTTCAAGATCACCCAGCAGTCCGGCGCATACTGGAAGAACGACAAGGAAAACAAGA
>URVW01000116.1 GCA_900551435.1 uncultured Faecalibacterium sp. | reverse complement strand
CGAACAGCTTGGCCTTTTCGGTGTAGCTGCCCGCCGAGCCGATGCGGATGATGTTATCCACATCGTAGAACTTGAACAGCTCGTAGGAGTAGATGCCGATGGAGGGCATGCCCATGCCGCTGCCCATCACGCTGATGGGACGGCCCTCATAGGTCCCGGTAAAGCCCAGCATCCCGCGAACGCCCGTCACCTGACGGACATCCTTCAGGAAGGTGTCCGCGATGAACTTTGCACGCAGCGGATCACCGGGCATCAGAACGGTCTTTGCGAAATCGCCTTTTTCAGCGCTGATGTGGGGAGTTGCCATAGTTGTATCTCCTTTATCTTAATATGAAGCCTCTCCGCCCCGCATTCGCGGCGGGAGGCCGCGTTCCTTTATCGCTTGCCGGGGAAGAAATTCTGCGGCGCCAGATAGGAGCCGTTGCGGCGAATTTCAAAATGGCAATGGTTGCCGCTGGAACGTCCGGTGCTGCCGACATAGCCGATCAGCTGGCCCTGACGGACGCTCTGGCCCGCACTGACCGTCAGCGACAGACAGTGGGCGTAAACGGTCGTGTAGCCGCCCGAGTGGCTGATGATGACCGAGTAGCCATAGCCTGTGCCGGCGCCGCCCCGCTCGTAACCAGCCTTTGTGACCTTGCCGCTGGCCGATGCGTAAATAGGCGTTCCGGCCGGTGCGCAGATATCCACGCCCTTGTGGCCGCTGCCATACCAGCGCGAGCAGTAACGGTAGTTCGGGACCGGCCAGATGAACTGTCCGCTGCCCGTGATGTACTGGGTGCTGTTGGTTACTTTCTTCGTGCCGACGACGACTTTCTTCGGGACCGCTTCCTTGATGGTCTGGGTCGAAAGGACGGTCTGTTCCAGCAGCGTGCCGTTGGTGTCATAGACATTCTGCAGCGTCACCATGCGCAAGCCGTTCTCGCCTTCCTGCAGGGTCTTGGTCGTGCCCTTGGTGTACTCGTTGGACCGGGTCGTCTCGGTGGTGAAGGGGATCTCCTCCTGCCGCGTCTCGATCTTGGTGATCCGGACTTCCAGCGTCGCTTCCTCTTTGGTCACGATCAGCTGGTCGCCCTCCTGAATGTTCGAGGTCTCGGTCAAGGCGGCCCCCTTGAAATTCGTGTTCAGAGCACACAGCTCTTTGAAAGTCAGGTCGTTTTTCTGCGCGATGGCCCACAGGGTATCGCCTGCCTGAACCGTATAGACCTTTTCCTGCTGCTGGACGCCGGTGAGCATCGATTCGATGGAGTTATCGTCCTCGAAGCTGTCGTTGAAATAAATGCCGTCCTCCAGCAGGACCGATTTATTGAAGCCGACGGTCACGTTCTCGTCGCCCAGATACTCCTGCTCATACGGCTCGAGCATCTGGTCAAGATAACTGCGCAGGGCATCGCCGTTCGAGCAAACCGCGGTCAGTTCACCATCCAGATACAGGGCTGTGCCCTCGCTGATCTCGTCGCTGGCGCTCTTCAGGATGGCGTCGGCGGTCTGGCTCTCGTCCATGGTCTGATGGGCCACCGAGATGGTATAGGTCGGCTCGATCGTCCATTCGGTCTTGTCCGTTCCGGCGTAATTGATACGCTCCATCACGTCCTCGCGGGCAAGGTTGAACACCTCTTCGTTGGCCACATAGCCGACGGTCTGGCCGTTCACCTGCACCGCCAGCGCATAGGGCTTCTGGATGGTCTGGTTGTACACAGTCACGAACACGGCCAGCATACAGGCGGGCAGAACATACATCGCCATGCGGGGCAGCAGCTTCATGTTGCGCCGGATGCCGTCGGCAAAGAAATGCGCGCTGGCCTTGATGGCTGCGCCAAAGCCCTGCTTTTTCCGGACGTTGCGGGCATGGACCAGCAGCGAACCGATGCCCCGGAAGAACAGGAACACCGGGCCGAACAGGTCCTTGAACATCTGTGCCGCGCCGGGGAAGGCCATCACGGCCACTTCGTGCAATACGTTCCGGATGCCGTGCCAGAGCCAGCGCAGCAATGCTGCCACGTTCCGGCCCGCGCGCACGACGGTATATTCGGCGGCGAAGCCCAGCGCATAGAGCGCTTCGCCCACCGTCAGCACCACGGCGCTCCCCCGCAGTTTCTGCGAGAGGTTGTTCATGTGGTACTGGGTCCGGCGGCGGAAGCGGTGTTTTCGCAGCAGCCGGCTGCACTGGAACTGTGCCCAGCGCGAGCGCAGCTTCTGGCCGCGCTTGACCGGCGGCGCTGACGGGGCTTCCTGCCGCGGTTCCTTCGTTTTTTCTTCAATCAAAAGGGTTTGCTCCTTCCTGACTGTAAGGCTTAAAAATACAAATTCGTTTTTATTATACACCCGGTCCGCGCTGAAACAAGGTTCCTCACAAAATTTGGGCAGACCTTTCACGGACTTTTCACTTCGTTTTCACGATTGGGCGGAAAACAGCTGCTCCAGATCGGGCGGCAGAGGGCTTTCCACGGTCACAGACCGCATCCCCTCTTCGGTGGGCAGGGCCGTGATGCGGATTTCCTCCGGCGTCACGGTGTGTTCCGGCACGCAGAACGTCTGTCTGGCACAGTGGAGCGCCTGACGCCCGATCCGCTCCCTGTGTCCGCCGTAGAGGTCGTCTCCGGCCAGCGGGTGGCCGATGGACGCAAAGTGGACCCGGATCTGATGGGTCCGCCCGGTCACCGGCACACAGGCCGCAAGGCTCAGACCCTTTTCCGCCTTTAATATGGTATACTCGGTGCGGCTGGGTTTGCCGCCGGGGGTCACGCACCGCCCGATGATGCTGTCGGCCTGTCGGCCGATGGGGGCATCGATGACGCCCGGGCCGAGGGGCAGCTCCCCCTCCGGAATGGCGTAGTAGAGCTTTTCGACGTGCTGGGCCAGCAGCGGGGCGGCATAGCTGTTCTTGGCCGCCAGCACCAAGCCGCTGGTGTCCTTGTCGATGCGGTTCACCGGGCGGAACACGCCGCTCTCGCCCCGCGCCGCCATCAGGGCCGCATAGCCGTTGGCCAGCGTGCCCAGCGGATAGTTCAGGGTCGGATGCACCGCCAGATGGGGCGGCTTTTCCAGCACGATGGCAAAGGCGTCCTCATAGACGACCTTCACTGGAATCTCCGGCTGGGGCGGCACGCTCTCGCCGTCTGCGGGCAGTTCGAACGAGACCTCCTGCCCTGCCGCGACCCGGCGGTTGGCGAGGATAGGCACGCCATCCGCGAAAAATCCGCCGCCGTGGAACTTCACCGCGCGGGCAAGCTCGGTCGAAACGGCACACCGGCGCAGAAAGTTGCGCAGCAATGTGCCATCCAGCTCGGGAGGGACCGTAAAAATCAGTTTCATCTCCGTTTCCCTCCCCGAATTTCTCACGCCATATATAAAAATATTATAGCAAATTTTCGCATTACTTGCAAATCTTGTTTTTTTATGGTATCATGGGGAGCGGAAAACGAGTGGAACATACGGCGGCGGGGCGGCTTTGACCGCCCTGAGGAAAGTCCGGGCCTCACAGAGCACGGTAACTGCTAACGGCAGCCGAGGGT
>URVW01000115.1 GCA_900551435.1 uncultured Faecalibacterium sp. | reverse complement strand
AGCAGGAAGTTATGGCCAAAGTCGCTCTGACCGAGAAGGACACTGGCTCCCCCGAAGTTCAGGTCGCTCTGCTGACCGCTCACATCAACGAGCTGAACGAGCATCTGAAGAAGAACCCGAACGATCACCACAGCCGTCGTGGCCTGATGAAGATGGTTGGCCGCCGCCGCAATCTGCTGGCCTACCTCCAGAAGAAGGACATCGAGCGTTACCGTGCTCTGATCGCAACCCTGGGTCTGCGTAAGTAATAGAAAACAGAGGGCAGGTACCGCATTGGTATCTGCCCTTTGCTTTTTTGTGGAACAAACGGCCGCTGCTGCGTGTTGCAGCAGTAAATCGAACGCCTGTGCGTCCTGTTTTTTGGATGCACGGGCGCTGGATTTATTGCTATGATGCGCGGCGGGCGGTCTTTTGGAAAATAAAAAACGCTAAAAGGACAAAGGAGGCAAACCAAATGGCAATCGAATTTGGTTCCCGCAAAGAGACCTTTGAGAACTTCAAGGTCTACGAGACCACGCTGGCCGGCCGCCCGTTCAAGGTCGAGATGGGCAAGATGTGCGGTCTGTCCAACGCAAGCGCCCTGATCCGCTACGGCGAGACCTGCGTGATGTGCAACGTCGTCATGAGTCCCAAGCCCCGCGAAGGTGTGGATTTCTTCCCCCTGAACGTGGAGTATGAGGAAAAGCTCTATGCCGCCGGCCGCATCCCCGGCAGCTTTATGCGCCGCGAAGGCCGCCCCGGCGAGCGCGCCATCCTCACCAGCCGCGTCGTGGACCGCCCCATGCGCCCGCTGTTCCCCAAGGAGATGCGCAACGATGTCTGCATCACCATGACCGTCATGAGCCTTGACCCGGACTGCAGCCCTGAGATCGCCGGCATGATCGGCGCATCTCTGGTCACCGCTGTGTCCGAGATCCCTTGGAACGGCCCCATCGGCGGCGTGCAGGTCGGTCTGGTGGACGGCGAGATCGTCCTGAACCCCACGCAGGAGCAGCGCAAGAAGAGCGACTTGGCCCTGACCGTTGCCGCCACCATGGATAAGATCGTCATGATCGAGGCCGGTGCGAACGAAGTGGACGAGGACACCATGCTGAACGCCATCAAGGCGGCGCATGTCGAGATCAAAAAGACCATCGAGTTCATCAACCAGATCGTGGCCGAGCGCGGCAAGCCGAAGATCGACTTCCAGGTCGTGGGTCTGGACATGGATGTGTTCCATGCCATCAAGGAGAAGTATCTGGACGACTTCAAGGCCGCCATGGATACCGACGACAAGAACGTGCGCGATGCCGCTCTGCTGCCCATCATGGACAAGATCGCCGAGGAGTATCCCGACCTGACCGACGCAGACCTCGACCTCGTCAGCTACAAGATGCAGAAGTACGTCGTCCGCCGCTGGCTGCTCGATGAGGGCAAGCGCGTGGATGGCCGCGGCATCAACGAGATCCGCCCGCTGGCCGCAGAAGTCGGCATCCTGCCCCGCGTCCATGGCTCCGGCATGTTCACCCGTGGCCAGACGCAGGTGCTCACCACCTGCACCCTCGGCGGCACGAAGGACAACCAGCTCATGGATGACCTGACCGACGAGCAGACCAAGCGTTACATCCACCACTACAACTTCCCGCCGTACTCCGTCGGCGAGGCCCGCGCACCCCGCAGCCCCGGCCGCCGCGAGATCGGCCACGGCGCACTGGCAGAGCGTGCTCTGGTCCCCGTGCTGCCCTCTCTGGAAGAGTTCCCCTACACCATCCGCTGTGTGTCTGAGGTCCTCTCCTCCAACGGTTCCACCTCTCAGGCTTCCATCTGCGGCTCTACGCTGGCTCTGATGGACGCTGGTGTGCCCATCAAGGCTCCCGTCGCGGGCATCTCCTGCGGCCTGATCACCGAGGGTGACCGCTGGATGACCATGCTGGACATTCAGGGCGTCGAGGACTTCCACGGCGATATGGACTTCAAGGTGGGCGGCACGCGCAAGGGCATCACCGCCATCCAGATGGATATCAAGATCGACGGCTTGACCTATGACATCATCGCAGAAGCCTTCGAGAAGTGCCGCAAGGGCCGTCTGTACATTCTGGATGAGATCATCAAGCCCGTCATCGCCGAGCCTCGCCACGAGCTGAGCCGCTGGGCCCCCAAGATGTTCAGCATGATGATCCCCACCGATAAGATCAAGGACGTCATCGGCAAGGGCGGCAAGGTCATCCAGGAGATGTGCGCAAACTTCAACTGCAAGATCGACATTGAGGAGGACGGCCACGTCTTTATCTCTGCCGTTGACCAGGATGACGCCAAGCGCGCCATTGCGACCATCAAGACCATCGTCGAGGATCCCGAGATCGGCGCTATCTACAAGGGCCGCGTGACCCGCCTGATGAATTTCGGTGAGTTTGTTGAGATCGCCCCGGGCAAGGAAGGCCTGGTCCATATCTCCAAGCTGGACGATCACCGCGTCGAGCATGTCGAGGATGTTGTCGCTGTCGGCGATCCGATCTTCGTCATGGTGACGGATATCGACCAGCAGGGCCGTATCAACCTGTCCCGCAAGGACGCCCTGGCAGCCATCGCCAAGAAGCGCGCCGAAGCCGGGCAGCAGTAACCCGTAAATAACAGCAACCGCCACCCCTTGCGGGGTGGCGGTTTTTGTGTATGGTGTCGGTGTCACAACACCGCGTTTATGCCGATATCTGCGACAATTACCTGCCCGCACAGGGCGGCAGCCCGCGCGTGCGCAGGCTTCGGCGCGTGAAAGGTCACCGTTATATCTGTCTGCACGGTACCGGGCGCGGCTTCACCCGTGTCGGCGTGGACGCCGCTGGGCAGATCCACCGCCAGCACAAGGGCGCCGGCTTGGCGCTGCGCCTGCATCACCGCACAGGCGGCAGCCCCGGCGGGGCGCAGGCTGCCGTGAAAACCCGTGCCGTACAGCGCATCGACCACAACGTCCGCCTGCTGCACGGCGGCAGCGTCGGTCACAAGCTCCACCGGCAGCGCGGGCAGCAGCGCCCTGAGTCAGCTGTCCGGCAGCAGCGATGATACGGAGAAGGACGACGGCACCTTCAAGCTGGGTGATGTGGCCAAGGTGCAGGAGACGGTGTCCATGAACACCATCTCCCGCGACCAGCAGCGCCGGTGCGTCACCGTCACCGCCACGGTAGCCGACGGCTACAACGTCACCCATGTGACCTCCGCCGCGCGGCAGGCGCTGGGCAGCGTGGCGCTGCCCGACGGCGTCACCGTGGAGTTCAACGGCGAGAATGAGCAGATCATGGATGCCATGGGGCAGCTGCTGCTGATGCTGCTGCTGGGCGTGGTGCTGGTGTACCTCATCATGGTGGCGCAGTTCCAGTCGCTGAAATCCCCGTTCATCGTCATGTTCACCATCCCGCTGGCCTTTACCGGCGGCTTCCTGGCGCTGCTGGTGACGGGCATCGAGGTGTCGGTCATCAGTCTGATCGGCTTCGTGATGCTGGTGGGCATCATCGTCAACAACGGCATCGTGCTGGTGGACTACATCAACCAGC
>URVW01000114.1 GCA_900551435.1 uncultured Faecalibacterium sp. | reverse complement strand
GTGGCTCCCCTGCTAGGGGAGCTGGCATTGCGAAGCAATGACTGAGAGGTTCGTTGCGAGACAGCGCTTTTGAAAAAAGCTTCCAAACCCGAAAGGCTTTGACTGAGAGGTTCGCTGTGTGCCAGCGCTCTCCGAGAGGGCCTTAGGTATCCTGCAGTTCCCCGCGGCTTGCGGCCTTGAGGTATGCAAAGATGAAGCCGTCGAGGTCGCCGTCCATGACAGCATCGACGTTGCCGGTCTCGTAGTTGGTGCGATGGTCCTTGACCATGGTGTAGGGCATGAACACATAGCTGCGGATCTGGTGGCCCCAAGCGATCTCGTTCTGGACGCCCTTGATGTCCTCGATCTTGTCCATGTGCTGCTGCTGCGCGATCTGATACAGCTTGGCTTTCAGCATTTCCATGGCGTAGTCGCGGTTCTGGAACTGGCTGCGCTGGGTCTGGCAGCTGACCACGATGCCGGTGGGCTTGTGGATCAGACGGACTGCCGAAGAGGTCTTGTTGATGTGCTGGCCGCCGGCGCCGGAGGAACGGTACACCTGCATCTCAATGTCCTCGGGGCGGATGTCCACCTGAATGGTATTGTCCAGCTCGGGCATGACTTCCAGCGACGCAAAGCTGGTCTGACGGCGGGCGTTGGCGTCGAACGGAGAAACGCGGACCAGACGGTGGACGCCGTTCTCGCTCTTGAGCAGACCGTAGGCGTTCGCGCCCTTGACCATCATGGAAGCGCTCTTCATGCCGGCCTCGTCGCCGTCCTGATAGTCCAGCACTTCCACGGTCATGCCGTGGGCAGCGGCCCAGCGGTTGTACATGCGGTAGAGCATCTCAGCCCAGTCCTGCGCCTCGGTTCCGCCCGTGCCGGCGTGGAAGGTCAGGATGGCGTTGCTGTGGTCGTACTCGCCGTTCAGCATGGTCATCAGCTGCAGCTCATCCACCGCCTTGCCCACGGTGTTCACGGCCTCTTCGGCCTCGGGGATCATGTCGGGGTCGTACTCCTCGTCCAGCATCTCCAGCATGGTCTCGGCGTCGTCGTACAGGCCCTGCAGCTTTTCAAAGCGGTTCAGCTTGCCGCGCAGGTCGCCCACCTCGTCGAACACCTTCTTGCTCAGTTCCGCGTCGTCGTAGAAGCCGGGGCGGGACATGGTGTGCTCCAGCTCCTGCACGCGCTTGCGGGAAGCCTCGATGGCGAGAGCTTCTTCCAAGTCTTTCACAGCTTTGCCGTACTCGGCCAGCTGCACTTTCAGTTCTTCAGTCGTGATCATTCTTTAATATCCTCTCAAAATAAGAAGTATCGCCCTGATTTCTCATCGGTACATCGCGCTATGCGTTCCTGTCGAACACAGACCCGGCCGCCAGTGGCTCTCCCTCTGGGAGAGCTGGCGTCGCGCCGCGATGCCTGAGAGGGCTGCAAAAAGATACAGTTTATACACAGATACTTCATTAGTATACCGGGAATTCATGATAAAGTAAAGAGGAAAAAGTACCAACATGCTGGAAATTTGAAGATTTTTGCCTTTTCTTTTCGTCCAGATGGGAGTATAATATGGGTAAGTACCAATATGGGAGGAAATTATGCCAAAATATTATGGCTGTCCCTGCGAGGGCTGCGGCAAGCCGCTGACCCTGCGCGATGACATCGTTGTGTGCCCGGACTGCGGTGCGCCGTACCACCGGGATTGTTACGAAAAGCTGGGCCGCTGCATCCACAGCCCCGCCCACGCCGCCGGCTATGAATGGAAGTTCCCCTATCAGGAATCCGAGCTGTGCACCTGCCCGTCCTGCGGGGAGCGCACCCTGCGCAGCGAGGAGCATTGCCGCTGCTGCGGCGCGGTTCTGCCGCCCGAGGGCGCACAGGAACCCGCCGACCGCACCGAGGGCGATGCCGACGGGAACTTTGACTATTCCAGCTTCTACCGCCAGTTTCAGGAGTCGGGGACCCCGCCCGACCCGATGCGTCAGGCGTATCAGGCCGCGTTCGGCAAGGACGAACAGATGGACGGCATCCCCTGCAAGGAGTGGGCCAGCTTCATCGGCCCCGCGTCCCCTTCTTATATGAATACCTACTGCCGGATGGAGCTTGCCCACAGCAAGATCTCGATGAGCTTTTCGGCGCTGCTGTTCGGGCCGTTCTATTTCTTCTACCGCAAGGCGTGGAAACCGGCGTTCGGCTTCCTTGCGGCGGAACTGCTGCTGGCCGTGCCCACCCTGCTGGAACTGATGCAGATCACCGGAAGCACCATGGCCCCGGCCCTGAGCGATTCCACGCTGGTCGTGCTGACCCGCATCTGCTCGTTCCTCAGCTTCGTGCTGATGGTCGTGCGCGGCATGTACGGCAAGTGGCTCTACCGCAAGAGCGCGGCGGAGCGCATCCAAAAGATCCGGGCGGAGTTCCCGGAAGAGCGCCAGCGTCAGGCGGTGCTGGCGGCACAGGGCGGCGTCAGCTTTGCGGCGGTGTTCGGCTGTTTCCTGCTGCTGATGGCGGCGGGCAGCCTGTTCACCCTGCTGCTGGGTCCCAACATCGAGGCCCTGTTGAATTTGGTCTACGGCTGATGCACAACAGCCGCGCGATAAAAAATTTGAAGGAGCAAAATCATGAAGAAAGTCACAAAAGCTGTGATCCCTGCCGCCGGTCTGGGCACGCGCGTCCTGCCCGCGACCAAGGCAATGCCCAAGGGCATGCTGCCCATCGTGGATAAACCCGCTATCCAGTATCTGGTGGAAGAAGCCGTGCGGTCCGGCATCACCGACATCCTCATCATCCTCGGCCGCAACCAGAGCATCATCGAGGACCACTTCGACCGCAGCCCCGAGCTGGAAGAGAAGCTGGCCAAGCCCGGCAAGGAAAAGATGCTGGAAGAGTGCCTCGGCATCTCCAACATGGCCAACATCTTCTTTGTCCGCCAGAAGCAGACCCTCGGTCTGGGCCATGCCGTCAGCGTGGCAAAGGCGTTCACCGGCGACGACCCGTTCGTGGTCATCTACGGCGACGACGTCATCTGGGGCGAGGACCCTGTCTGCGCCCAGCTCATCCGCGCCTACGAGGAGTTCGGCCGTCCGGTGGCGGGCGTGTCCGCTGTGCCTTGGGAGGACGTGAGCCGCTATTGCAGCCTCAAGACCACCCCCATCCACGACAACTATTTCTTCGTCGATGACATGATCGAGAAGCCCAAGAAGGGTCAGGAGTTCAGCAACTATTCCATTCTGGGCCGCGTTCTGCTGACCCCGGAGATCTACGACATCCTCGCACACACCCAGCCGGGTGCGGGCGGCGAGATCCAGCTGACCGACGCCATGGCCGAGTATGCCCGCAATCACGGCGGCATGACGGCGGTGGAGTTCACCGGCAAGCACTACGACATGGGCAACAAGCTCTGCGTCGTGGAAGCGCAGGTCGAGCTGGCCCTGCAGCACCCTGAGATCGGCGAGGACTTCCGCGCCTACCTGAAGGAATTCTGCAAGACGCTGTAACCCTCTCAGTCACCTTCGGTGACAGCTCTCCCAGAGGGAGAGCCATTGGCAGGTCGGGTAGGTCTGCGCGTTGTCGCCGCCTTGCGGCTCTCGAGCAGCTGGGCCTTGTCCTCATTGGCAGCGACTGCTGGACTGTGCTTCATCGAAGAGCGCTGGCACACAGCAAACCTCTCAGTCAAAGCCTTTCGGGTTTGGAAGTTTTTTTCAAAAGCGCTGTCTCGTAACGAACCTC
>URVW01000113.1 GCA_900551435.1 uncultured Faecalibacterium sp. | reverse complement strand
AGATACTCGGCCACCGACAGGCCGGACGGGCCGCTGCCGATGACGGCCACGCTCTTGCCGGTGCGGGCCGGGGGCGGTGCGGCGTGCAGCCAGCCCTTGGCGTAACCGGTCTCGATGATGGCATGTTCATTCTCGCGGACGGTGACGCTGCTTCCGGTCACATCGCCGCAGGTGCACGCCGCCTCGCAGAGGGCGGGGCAGACCCGGCTCGTGAACTCGGGGAAGCGGTTGGTGGCCATCAGGCGGTGGAGCGCCAGCTCCCACTTGCCCTGATAGACCAGATCGTTCCACTCCGGGATGAGATTGTTCAGCGGGCAGCCGGAGGCCATGCCGCCGATCATCATGCCGGCCTGACAGAAGGGCACGCCGCAGTCCATGCAGCGGGCCGCCTGTGTCTGCTGCTCCTCGCGGGAGAGCCAGACGTGAAATTCGTTAAAGTTTTCGATGCGCTCCAGCGGCGGAACATCCGTGCTGGTTTTGCGCGTATAATCGATAAATCCAGTGGTCTTGCCCATACTGTTCCCCTCCTTACTTCTTCTTCTGCACAGCGTAGAATGCTTCGATCTGTGCCTGTTCGCCGTCGAGTCCGCGCTCTTCCATCGAGGCGATGACCCGCAGCATCCGGTCGTAGTCGTAGGGGAGGACTTTCTTGAACTTGGGCAGATACTCGCTGAAGTTGTCCAAGATCTCTTTGCCGCGCGGAGAGCCGGTGGCCTCCACATGCTCGCGGATCAGCTCCTTCAGCGTTGCAACGTCATATTTGTGCTCCACGGGTTCGAGGCTGACCGTCTCTTTGTTCACCCGCTGGTAGAAGTCCCAGTTCTCGTCCAGCACATAGGCGATGCCGCCGGTCATGCCGGCTGCAAAGTTCTTGCCGGTCTGGCCCAGCACGACGACCGTGCCGCCGGTCATGTACTCGCAGCCGTGGTCGCCCACGCCCTCGACAACGGCGGTCGCGCCCGAGTTGCGGACGCAGAAGCGCTCACCGGCCACGCCGGAAACGAACGCCTTGCCGCTGGTCGCGCCGTAGAGCGACACGTTGCCGGTGATGATGTTGTCCTCGGGCTTGTAGGTGATGCCCTCGGGCGGGCGGACGATGATCTTGCCGCCGGACAGGCCCTTGCCCATGTAGTCGTTGCAGTCGCCGGTCAGCTTCAGGGTCAGGCCCTTGGGGATGAACGCGCCGAAGCTCTGGCCGCCCGCGCCGATGCAGTTGGCGGTGTAAACATCATCGGGCAGGGAATCGCCGTACTTGTGGGTGATCTCGCTGCCAAAGATGGCGCCGAACGCACGGTCGGTGTTGGAGACGTTCAGGGTGACGCTCTGGGGAGCCTTGCTGGTCAGTTTGAACTTCTTCATCAGAACCTTCATGTCGAGGGTGTTCTCAAGGTGGAAGTCGTAGGTGTCCGCCGGGACGAAGTGCACGTTGCTGTTGGCGATGGCCGGGTTGTGCAGGATGCAGTCGAGGTTCATCTTGGCGGTGCGGCTGCCGGGAGCGCTGGGCTTGACGTGGAGCAGGTCGGTGCGGCCCACCAGCTCGTCGATGGTGCGGACGCCCAGCTTGGCCATGTATTCGCGCAGTTCCTCAGCCACGAAGGTGAGGTAGTTGATGATGTATTCGGGCTTGCCCTTGAAGCGCTTGCGCAGTTCAGGGTTCTGGGTGCAGATGCCCATGGGGCAGGTGTCGAGGTTGCAGACGCGCATCATGACGCAGCCTTCGCACATCAGCAGGGACGTGCCGAAGCCGAACTCTTCTGCGCCGAGCATACAGCTGATGGCGACATCGCGGCCGCTCAGCAGCTTGGAATCGCTCTCGATGCGCACGCGGCTGCGCAGACCGTTCAGGATCAGGGTCTGGTGGGTCTCGGCGATGCCCAGCTCCCACGGCAGACCGGCATTCTTGATGGAGGTGCGGGGGGCTGCGCCCGTGCCGCCGTCGTAGCCGGACACGAGGATGACCTGTGCGCCGCCCTTGGCGACACCGGCGGCGATGGTTCCGACACCGGCTTCGCTGACCAGCTTCACGTTGATGTTGGCGTGACGGTTGGCGTTCTTCAGGTCATAGATGAGTTCCGCAAGGTCCTCGATGGAGTAGATATCGTGGTGCGGCGGGGGAGAGATGAGGCCCACACCGGTGGTGCTGTGGCGGGTCTTGGCGATCCACGGATACACTTTTGCACCGGGCAGGTTGCCGCCCTCACCGGGCTTTGCGCCCTGTGCCAGCTTGATCTGAATCTCCTCTGCCGAAACGAGGTACTTGCTCGTCACGCCGAAGCGGGCGGATGCCACCTGCTTGATCTTGGAATTGCTCTCGCTGTGGTAGCGGTCCTCCGGTTCGCCGCCCTCGCCGGTGTTGCTCCGGCCGCCCAGGCGGTTCAGCGCGATGGCGATGGTCTCATGGGCTTCGCTGCTCAGTGCGCCGTAGCTCATGGCCGCGGCTTTGAACCGCTTGACGATGGACGACACCGGCTCGACCTCTTCCAGCGGGATGCCGCCGTTGGGGTCATAGTTGAAGTCCAGCAGACTGCGCAGATGCACGCCCTCTTCGCCCATGTTGTCCACGGTGCGGGTAAAGTCCTTGAAGGCCTTGTAGTCGTTGGTGAAGCATGCTTTCTGGAACAGGTGGATGGTCTGCGGGTTGAACAGGTGCTCTTCCTTGCCGCTGCGGAATTTGTGCGCACCGCCGTCGGAAAGCTCCATGTTGATGTCCAGACCCAGCGGGTCGAAGGCCGCATTGTGCTGGGCCTCGACGTCGGCCTGAATGTCCTCAAGGTCGATGCCGCCCACACGGCTGACCGTGCCGGTGAAATACTTGTCGATGACCTCTTTCGAGATGCCGACCGCCTCAAAGATCTGGCTGCTCTGGTAGCTCTGGATGGTGGAAATGCCCATCTTGGAGGCGATCTTCACGATGCCGTTGAGGATGGCCTTGTTGTAGTCGTCCACGGCGGCGTAATAATCCTTGTCCAGCAAGCCCTGATCGATGAGCTGGCCGATGGTCTCATGGGCCAGATACGGGTTGACGGCACACGCGCCATAGCCCAGCAGGGTGGCGAAGTGGTGCACCTCGTGCGGCTCGGCGCTCTCGAGGATGAGGGCCAGCGCGGTGCTCTTCTTGGTGCGGATGAGGTACTGCGACACCGCCGAGACGGCCAGCAGACTGGGGATGGCGACATGGTATTCGTCGATGTCGCGGTCGGACAGGATGATGATGTTCGCCCCGTCCTTGTAGGCACGGTCCACTTCGAGGAACACGCGGTCGATGGCCTTTTCAAGGCTGGTGTTCTTGTAGTAGTTGATGGAAACGGTCGCGACCTTGAAGCCGGGAACGTTCATGTATTTAATTTTCAGCAGATCGGTGGAGGTCAGGATGGGGTTGTGCACCTTGAGGACCTTGCAGTTCTCAGGCTTGTCCTCCAGCAGATTGCCGTGCGCGCCCACATAGACGCTGGTGGAGGTGACGACCTTTTCGCGGATGGCGTCGATGGGCGGGTTGGTCACCTGTGCGAACCGCTGCTTGAAGTAGTTGAACAGCGGCGGGTGCTGGCCGCTCAGGACCGCCAGCGGCGTGTCCGTGCCCATGGCGCCCGAAGGCTCTGCGCCCAGACGGGCCATCGGCAGGATGAGGTCCTTGACCTCTTCGTATTTGTAGCCGAACACCTTCTGCAGACGGGTCAGCTCGTCGCCGGTGTAGCTGGGGACCTTGATGTTGGGAATTTTGAGGTCCTTCAGCTGGACCAGATTGCGGTCGATCCATTCACCGTAAGGCTCGCGGCTGGCGTAGTATTCCTTCAGCTTCTCGTCGTCCACGACTTCGCCCTTCACGGTGTCCACCAGCAGCATCTTGCCGGGGCGCAGACGGTCCTTGCGCTCGATGTCGGCGGGGTCGCAGGGCAGGACACCCACCTCCGAGGAGAGGATCATCCGGCCATCCTTGGTGATGTAGTAGCGGCTGGGGCGCAGACCGTTGCGGTCCAGCACC
>URVW01000112.1 GCA_900551435.1 uncultured Faecalibacterium sp. | reverse complement strand
TTTGGGGGGGCTGCCTTTTAGTGAGACAGCCCCATTTCTTTTGCAAAGGAGAATTTTCATGATTGAAGTTCGCGTTTTTGCAACCTTGCGCCAAGGCAGGGATAAAGTCACGCTGCTATCGCCGGAGGGTATCGCCTGTGCTGGGGATATCCTTGACCGGATGAACATTCCCCAAGAAGAAGTGTCTATTCTGCTCATCAACGGTTTTCATCACAAGCCGGAATCGGAAGCGAAGGACGGGGACATCGTGGCTCTGTTTCCCCCGGTGGGAGGCGGCTGAACGATGGATCCCAGATATGCGCGCAATGTCCCCGCCCTGAGCGAAGCGGAATGCGAGCTGCTTCGGCGCAAACGTGTTCTGGTGGTTGGCTGCGGCGGTCTGGGCGGGCATCTCATCGATATGCTTGCCCGCATTGGCATAGGCTCTGTGCGGGTGGTGGACGGTGATGCATTTGAGCCCTCCAATCTGAACCGTCAGCTGTTGTCCGAAGTTTCCTTGCTGGGCGTTGGGAAAGCACAGACCGCCGCGGAAAGAGTCCGGCGTGTGAATCCCGATGTTGCGGTTCATGCCGTGGGGGAATTTCTTACGGAAGAAAATGCAGCCGCCCTTCTTGCAGACTGTGATGCGGTTCTGGACGGTCTGGACAATATCCAGTCACGGCAAATCCTCGCGAATGCCTGTGAACGTGCTGGAATTCCCCTGATCTACGGTGCCGTCAACGGCTGGGTCGCCCAGGCCGCAATCTCCTGCCCCGGCGATCATTTGATAGACTTACTGTACCCCGACGGGGCTGCACTCAAAAATAAGAGCGTTCTGAGCTTCACTCCCGCCCTGTGCGCCTCTATGCAGGTTTCCCTGTGCGTAAAGTTTCTCACCGACCGCCCCGTCAGAACCGGAACACTGTATTTTTTTGACTTACTGAATCAGGAATTCGAGGTCATCCCCATGACATAAGCGCCAGACAGAACACTGCTTCCAGGATTCTAAAGAAAAGCAAACGGCACACAGGCGGTTTTATCCTCAAAAAAGCACCGAAACATGACAATAAAAAGGCCCCCGCAGCGTATGATTTGACGCCGCGGGGTTTCTCAATTGTTCGGTTTGTATTGCAGCACCTTCTGGGAGAACGTCCGATCGAAGAACTGGATGAAGGGCCCAAGGCAGAACGCACAGATCAAGGTACCAAGGCCCACAAGGCCACCCAGCAGCCAGCACAGCAGGGCGCTGAGCGCATCGGTGAAGATGCGGCACCCGAAGTACGGGCAGGGTGTGTAGTCCCGCAGACCGAGGGAAAGGTAATCGTAGGGCGCGATGCCGAGGTCGGCGGTCTGGTAGAGCGAAGCGCCCAGCGCCGTGACCAGCACCGCCGCGATGACCCACGCCAACTGCACCGCCAGCGACGGCGCGTCGCCGAAGTGGGCGTGAATGGGGTCATAGAACGCCGTGACGATGTACCCGATGCAGATGCCGTTGACGAAGGTGCCAAGGCCGATGTACTTGCGCCCGAACCAGAATTCCAGCAGGAAAAACAGGATGTTCGTGCACAGGTTCTGGGTGCCCAGCGAGATGCCGAGCAGCTCCGCCAGCCGCATGTTCAGGGCGCTGATGGAGTCGTTGCCGAGGTGGGACTGCTTGAAAAGCGCAATGCCAAGGGCGATGATGACGATGCCCGCCACCATGCCCACCACCCGCCGGGCAGTCGGTTTGCGCAATGCGGTGCCGTTCATAGGGGATTCTCCTTTAGCGTTTCTTTTCCCCTATTATACGCCTACTTTGGGCGGGAGACAAACTATTTATGGAAAGATACAACGATATACGGGGGATCCGCCTTACCCCTTTAATCTCACCTCAATCCGTTCTTTCTCCAGCCCCTCCCCGATCACGATGAGCACTTCCTGCCCCTTGGGGATAGCGTTTGCCGTCAGGCCGTCGGCGGTGGCGTTCAGCTTCACCCAGCCGTTCTCGTCCTGTACGAAGCCTTTCGCCCGCAGCACATGGCCGCACGCGGGGTCGGTGAAGAGGGCCGGGATATTCTGTTCAAGCTGCTGGCACGAGAGGCCCAGCTCCAAAAAGTAGGCCGAACCAGAGGCCCTATGCGGTTGGCGTTACCCGCTTCTAATTATAGCAAAAGGAGGTTCTTTTTCTACCGTTTCGACGCTACGGCTCTATTCTTCCACAAGCATAGCTTGTGGTTTTCTCTATGAACAAAAGCGGAGGACGATTTCTCGCTCTCCGCTTGGTCGATGGATTCGATTTGCTGTGCTTCCGTGGGGATGGCCGCTTCCAGAAAACTCAGCTGTAAATCAGCTCGGTCAGGATCATTTCCTCCGCCTGCGCTTTCAGGCTGTTCATGTGCTGCACCCACGCCATCTGTTTTTTCTCCTTGTCCGGAGCCGGGTTCCTCTCCAACAGTTCTTTCATCAGCTGTTGCATCCTGTTCTCTGCCGTCTGTTCCACCTCCCACAGGTGCGGGTACAGGGTTCCGTTCAGCAGCATCGTGCTGTACGCCACCGGGCGCTGCTCCATCAGATAGTTCCGGCGCATCCTGCCGTACCGGTTCAGCTGCTTCCGGGGCTGATTCAAGGTCAGGTTCGGCAGAAAATAATCCCCGGTCTTCGTGTAGTTCAGATTGCTGCTCATATTCTTCTTGGCTCCTTTCAATGTTTCTGCGGCGAATCGTCGTTTTAACGGTGCGCTCAATCTGACGCAAGACTTCCCGGCTGCAGTCGCTGACGGCGGTTCCCAGCGCATAGACAGCCGACGGCGTTGTAAAATCGTAGACTGCCTGAAAATCTTTCTCATCAAACCAGCCTGCGGGGTCCAGTCCGCATCGCTCCAGCAGCATATAGGTAACGCCCATTGCCGCTGCACTTTTGAACTGCAGTTCCCGCCCGGCATCATCATAGCTCATCAGGTACGAGCCGTCAACGATGCCGAGGATGTCACTGCTGTTGTTGTCCCAGTAGGACTGCACCAGTTTTCCGGCCACATCCGCCAGCTGCTGGCCAAAACTTTCGCTGTGAACGCCATAGTTTTCTGCCAACATAGACCTGACCGGCTCTTTCAGGGATTCATTGATCTGCCACAGGTCCGGGTACAGGGCGTTTCGCCGCGGTGCCGTATCAGACACATCAAAGACATAGTGCAGGCGCGGGTATCCGCCGGATTCATCCAGCAGTGCAATGCCCTTGGAACCACGCCGGACGTAACGGTTCATTTTATTGTTCCATACATCATACTCGGCACAGGCCGTGGCATCCGGTCTTTGGGCATAGATCATCAGCTGATCCGGGTAACTGTATTTGTACAGCCGTGCCGCTGTGATCAGAAATTCTGCCCAATGCTCCCACTGTCGCGAAAAGCTGTCTGCCGTTTTGCAGGCAAGTGCAAGATATTCTTCGGTTTTGTTTGGCATTTGAAGCCTCCTTTCGGTTTCAGGGTACAAAAAGAGCGGGCAGCCGTTTCATAGCTGCCCGCAGGGGTATGGAATGATTTACTTATTTGATAAACTGGGATGGTTACTCGCACTTTTTGAAGGAAACCGAATCAATTTGGAGACGGGTTTTCTGATGTCGTGAGATAGAAAGTGCAAGGATATATCGGGCCGTGCTTCCATCATCTTTTGTACATTGAAATACCATTTCATCCGCTCCATCACTCAAAGCAATGATGTGAAACTCTGTGACATTTTCCAAAATGTTATGGTAATCACTCGCAAAAGCTTCAGGTTCCAACGTGATCGACCACTCTTTGCTGTTGCTGTCATTATTCAGATTCAGAAGAACAGAACTCCCATCAACGACCGTGGCTGACCAATCATCTCCATCAACGACAAATGACGTTGCCTTATATGGTCTGGTTAAGATAATTGCTGCTGCACCAACTGTAATTATCAATACAAGGACAAAAAGGATAAATCGTTTCTTTTTCATGGCGGTTACTCCTCCAAAATTTCTTCCAGCAGGTTCTTTACGTCCTCCAGAAAGGATTCT
>URVW01000111.1 GCA_900551435.1 uncultured Faecalibacterium sp. | reverse complement strand
GTATCCGCCGGAGCAGGTCGTTCTGATCACCACCGGCAGTCAGGGCGAGCCGCTGAGCGCACTGAGCCGGATGGCTTCGTGCAGCCACCGTCAGGTCCGCGTCGGCCCCGGCGACTTCATCATCATCTCCGCCAACCCCATCCCCGGCAACGAGAAGAGCGTGACCAAGATCGTCAATGGTCTGCTCCTGCTGGGCGCAGAGGTCATCTACGAGAGCATGTATGATGTCCATGTCTCCGGCCACGCCTGTCAGGAAGAGCAGAAGCTCATGCTGACCCTGACCAAACCTAAGTATTTCCTGCCGGTGCACGGTGAGTACAAGCAGCTGAAGAAGCACGCGCTGACCGCCGCCAGCCTTGGCATCCCCACCAGCAATATCCTGATCGCTGAGAACGGCTCCAACGTCATTCTGACCAAGGATGAGATCAAGCTGGGCGAGCCGGTCACCGCCGGCGCGGTCATGGTGGACGGCCTCGGCGTGGGCGACGTGGGCAACGTCGTTCTGCGGGACCGCAAGCATCTGTCCGAGGACGGTCTGGTCATCATCGTGGCCACCGTGGACAGCAAGACCGGCAAAGTGCTGGCCGGTCCGGACCTCGTGAGCCGCGGCTTCGTCTATGTGCGCGAGAACGAGAGCCTGATGGACGGCGCACAGAGCATCGTGGAGAATGCGCTGGACCGCTGTGTGGATGAGCATGTCCGCGACTGGAACAGCGTCAAGACCCGCGTGCGCGAGGCACTGAGCAGCTATATCTATCGCCGCACCAAGCGCAGCCCGATGATTCTTCCCATCCTGATGGAGGTCTGAGGGTCTGCCGCCTTGCAGCGGCTGTAGGAGGCAGAAGAGTTGATGAAACAAAAACCGAGATGGACCCTTGAAATGCTGACCGTCGGGCTGGCCGTCCTGTGCGGGCTTTTGACGCTGGTGCTGCTGGTGCAGCGCCCAGCGGGCTGGCCGGTGCTGGTCGTTCTGGTGGTGCTGTGGGGCATTGCGATGGGGGTGTTCCGCTATCGTCTGCGCAGCTGGATGGCCCGCTGGGTGGCCGGCGGGAGCTTCGAAAACTCCAAAACGCAGTATAGTCTGGAATCCCTGTCCCAGCCGGTCGTCGTGCTTTCGGGCGAAACGGTCCTGTGGTACAATGCCCAGTTCCGGGAACGTCTGCTCCGCGGCGAGGACCGCTTGGCCAGCCGCGCCCAGAAGCTTCTGCCTGGGCTGGACCTTCAGCTCTGCCGTGCCAAGGATGGCCAGCAGCTCAATCTGGCGGACGGCGTATGGAGCGTGCACAGCTCCACCGTCCCGGGCCAGAGCGAGAGCGTGACCATCCTGATCTTTAACGAGGAAACGGCTCTGCGCCGGGTGGAAGCCGAATACAAGGCCAGCCGCCCGGGCTACATGGTCTTTCTGGTGGACGGCTACGACGATGTGTTCAGCGACATGCTGGACAGCGAGCGTGCCCGTCTGCTGGAGGGCATCAACCGGGTGCTGGAAGATATGATCGGCCGCGGGACCGGCTTTCTGCGCCGGGTGGCCAGCGGCCGCTATATCGCCGTGGTGGAGGAGCGCCATCTGGAACAGTACGCCAAGCGCGGCTATGATGTTCTGGATAAGATTCGCGCCCTCGACCCCAGCGTGAACCTGTCCATCTCCATTGGCATCGGCCGGGGCGCGCAGACCCTGCGGGAAGCGCAGGACATGGCCGTTCAGGCGCTGGATATGGCGCAGGGACGCGGCGGTGATCAGGCCGCTGAGATGACCCCGGACGGCTTCACCTTCTACGGCGGCGTCAGCCACGGCGTCGAGAAGCGGAGCAAGGTCCGCAGCCGCATCGTGGCCGATCAGCTGGTCAAGCTCATCAAGGAAGCTGATCATGTGGTCATCATGGGCCACCGGATGAGTGATTTGGACGCCATCGGCTCGGCGGAAGGCGTCCTGCGCATCTGCAAGATTTGTGATGTTCCAGCGGTCATTGCAGTCCGCCGGGACGCGACGCTGGCGGGTTCCCTCATCGATGCCCTTGTGAAAGCGGGGCAGGAGGATGATTTCATCGACCCCAAGGGCGCTCTGCCCATTATTTCGAAAAAAACGCTCTGCATCGTGGTGGATACATACCAAGTCAATCTGGTGGAGAGCAAAGAAATTCTGGAAAAATGCGGCAAGGTGGCCGTTATCGACCACCACCGCAAGGGCGTGGGCTTCATCGAGAATCCCGCCCTCGTCTGCCATGAGCCGTATTCGTCCTCGGCCAGTGAGCTGGTCACCGAACTGCTGCAATACGTCGGCACGCGGGATGACAAACCCAACCGAGTGGAAGCAGAAGGACTGCTCTCTGGCATTATGCTGGACACCCGCGACTTCACGCTCCACACCGGCGTGCGCACCTTTGAAGCCGCCGCCGCGCTCCGCCGTTATGGCGCGGAGACGGAAAAGGTCCGCCAGCTGTTCGATGTGACGATGGTGGAATACAACGCCAAGGCCGCGCTGGTCGAAGCCGCACAGATGTACAAGAACTGTGCCATCTCGGTGGGCGGCGAAGTGGCCCCCGAAGCCCGCGTGGCTGTGGCACAGGCGGCCAATGATCTGCTGACCATCCAGAACGTGGAAGCCAGCTTCGTGGCGGTCCAAGTGGGCACGGGCGTGAACATCTCGGCCCGCAGTCTGGGCGCAGTCAACGTGCAGGTCATCATGGAGTCGCTGGGCGGCGGCGGACATCAGACTATGGCGGCGGCACAGCTCAAGCATATCACCCCCGAGGCGGCGCGGGCACGCATCCAGACCGCCATCGACCAATACCGGGAGTCCCAGAAAAAGAGCGCTCCCGACACCGAAAAATGACGAAAGAGGTCCTTTCCCATGAAGCAGTATGATTATCTGATCGTTGGCGCCGGCCTGTACGGCGCTGTGTTCGCCCACGAGGCCAAAAAGGCGGGCAAGCGCTGCCTTGTCATCGACAAGCGCGGCCACATCGCGGGCAATATCTACACCGAGCCGGTGGAGGGCATCAACGTTCACCGCTACGGTGCGCACATCTTCCACACCAACAACAAAGAAGTGTGGCAGTATGTCAACCAGTTCGCCGAGTTCAACCGCTACACCAACAGCCCGGTGGCGAACTATCACGGCGAAATTTACAACATGCCGTTCAATATGAACACCTTCAACAAGATGTGGGGTGTGGTCACACCCGCCGAAGCGAAGGCGAAAATCGAACAGCAGAAGGCCGAAGCCGGCATCACCGAGCCGAAGAATCTGGAAGAACAGGCCATCAGCCTTGTGGGCACGGACATCTACGAAAAGCTGGTCAAGGGTTACACCGGCAAACAGTGGGGCCGCCCCTGCACTGAGCTTCCGGCATTCATCATCAAGCGTCTGCCGGTGCGCTTCACCTACGACAACAACTATTTCAATGCGCTGTATCAGGGCATCCCCAACGGCGGCTATACGGCCATGGTGGAAAAGATGCTGGACGGCGTGGAAGTCCGCTTGAACGTGGACTATCTGGCCGAGAAGGAAACGCTGGACAAGCTGGCGGACAAGGTCGTCTATACCGGCCCGGTCGATGCCTACTTTGGCTACAAGCTGGGTGCTCTGCAGTACCGCAGCGTTCGGTTCGAAACGGAAGTTCTGGACACCGACAACTATCAGGGCAACGCCGTCGTCAACTACACCGACGCCGAGACGCCCTACACCCGCATCATCGAGCACAAGCACTTTGAGTTCGGGACCCAGCCCAAGACCGTCATCAGCCGCGAGTACAGCGCCGAGTGGAAAAAGGGCGATGAACCGTATTATCCGGTCAACGACGAGAAGAACGGCGCACTGTATGCTGAGTACAAGAAGCTGGCTGATGCTGAGGACGGCGTGATCTTCGGCGGCCGTCTGGGCGAGTATAGGTACTACGATATGGATAAGGTCATTGAAGTGGCCCTGTCCGTGGCGGAAAAGGAACTGGCATAAGGCGGAAAGCCGCCGGTGTCCGGGAGCTTTTTCCCGCAAGCAAAGGGCATTCCATGCCCTCCCCAGCGCTTCGCG
>URVW01000110.1 GCA_900551435.1 uncultured Faecalibacterium sp. | reverse complement strand
CTGCCCGCATCCTGTGCAAGTATCAGGATGGCGATAAGTCCAAGAAGTTCGTCGTCAAGGCTGGCTTCATGGAAGGCAAGGTCATGGACGCTGCCGAGACCAACGCAATCGCAAAGCTGCCCAACCGCGAAGGCATGCTGTCCATGTTCGCAGGCGCCCTCACCAGCACTCTGTCTGGTCTGGCTGTCGCTATGCAGGCATATGCCGACAAGCAGGAGGAGCCCGCTGCCTAATCGCTGCGTGACCGCTGCTTAAAAAACGAAATCAACAAACAAAACCATTGATATTGGAGGGTTACTACCATGGCTTCTGAGAAGATTACTGCCATCATCGACTCCGTTAAGGAGCTGTCCGTTCTGGAGCTGAAAGAGCTGATCGACGCTTACTGCGAAGAGTTCGGCGTTTCTGCTGTTGCTGCTGCTGCCCCCGCTGCTGCTGGTGCTGCTGCTGCCGCTGAGGAAGAGAAGACCGAGTTCGACGTCATCCTGGCTGAGGCTGGCGCTACCAAGATGCAGGTCATCAAGCTGGTCAAGGAGATCACCGGTCTGGGCCTGAAGGAAGCTAAGGCTATCGTTGACGGCGCTCCCAAGGCTGTCAAGGAGAAGGCTTCCAAGGCTGAGGCTGAGGACATCAAGAAGAAGCTGGAAGAGGCTGGCGCTAAGGTCGAGATCAAGTAATTTGATCCCCCTGAACGTTCTTTCTTGAATCTCAATTCTTGAAAAAGAAGGCGCTCTCGTCGCAAGACGGGAGCGTCTTTTTTGCGTCTCGGTAAAAATCTCGAAAACACGAAGCAGCGGCCATTTTAAGCGCAAAAACAGAAACTCTCCTGTCATTCGATGTCCAAAACGCAGGATTCTCCTGCTGGTCGGCAGATAATCCATCGCTCCCTCTTGACAAATAAAAAACAATGTGATATGATTTTGATATCAGATAGAAACGCTTCCAAACCCGTCAAGGAGGGATCATTTATGGAAGAGAAAGTTCTGCAAACCAAGAAAAACGGCATGGCCGTGCTGCTGCTCACGCTGCTGGGCTATGTGGCGGCGGTGGCGCTCTTTATCGTTGCTGCGTTCCAGATGGAGCGCGAAAACTACATTTTGGGCGTACCGATGCTCATTGTGGCGATCGTGTATGCCATCGTGGGCATCTTCCTGTTCTGCGGCCTGAAGGTCCTGAAGCCGGAAGAGGCGCTGGTGCTGACCCTGTTCGGTGACTACATCGGAACGCTGAAAGGCGAGGGCTTCTACTGGGTCAACCCGTTCTGCACCGCCGTCAACCCCGCAGCGGGAACAGTACTGAGCCAGAGCGGCGACGTCCAGAAGATGCCGGTCGTTCAGGGACAGCGCGAGAATGACGGCAAAAAGCTCTCGCTGAAAATCATGACCCTGAACAACTCCCGTCAGAAGATCAACGACTGCTTGGGCAACCCGGTCGAAATCGGCATCGCTGTCATCTGGCGCGTGACTGACACCGCAAAGGCCGTGTTCAACGTGGACAACTATAAAGAGTACCTGTCCCTTCAGTGCGACAGCGCCTTGCGCAACGTCGTGCGCATTTATCCCTACGATGTAGCTCCCAATGTGGATACCACCGGTGACGGCGTCGCAGACGAGGGCAGTCTGCGCGGCTCGTCCGAGGTCGTGGCAAAGCGGATCCAGAATGAGATCCAGAAAAATGTCACCGAAGCCGGCATTGAGATCATCGAAGCACGCATCACTTATCTGGCCTACGCGCCGGAGATCGCGGCCGTCATGCTGCAGCGTCAGCAGGCCAGCGCCATCATCGACGCCCGCAAGATGATCGTGGATGGCGCCGTCGGCATGGTGGAAATGGCGCTGGAACGTCTGAATGAAAATAAGGTGGTCGAGCTTGACGACGAGCGCAAGGCAGCAATGGTCTCGAACCTGCTGGTCGTGCTCTGCGGCAATCGTGATGCTCAGCCGGTCGTGAACAGCGGAAGCCTGTACTGATGGCAGAACCCAAGAAGCAGATCCCGCTCCGCCTGAACGCAAAGCTCTACGAAGCCCTTGCCGCGTGGGCTGAGGATGATTTCCGCTCGGTGAACGGGCAGATCGAATATCTCCTCACGGAATGCGTGCGACAGCGGAAAAAGAACGGCAAGTATGTCTCGGACGAGATCGACGTGCCGCCGGAACTGGACATCAAATAAAAAGACTGCTGGAAAACAGCTCTCGAAAAATAGCACGAACCCCGGAATCTTTTCAGAGTCACAAGGACTCCAAAAGGTTCCGGGGTTCTGTTTTTTGTGTGATTGGGGGGCGCTGCAATTTTTTCAGCGGCCCTTCTGGGAATCAGGAATTGCTGTGTGCGTCCCAGCCGCTGGAGGTCACGACCTGCCCATCGGTGGTGCACCAGAGGGCTTCCACGCCGTCAAAGGATTCCACAAGGGCCTGTCCCTCTTCCAGCGGCATGCAGAACAGGCCGGTGGTCAGGCAGTCGGCCACGCCGGAATCGGGGGCGAGGACGCTCACGCCGTCAAAGTAGGCGGCGGGCCAGAGAGTGGCGGGGTCGATGAGGTGATGATACCGGACGCCGTCCACGACGTAATAGCGCTGGTAATCGCCGCTGGTCACGAGCGAAAGGTCGCTCATCTTCACGGCGGCGACCGACGAAGAGGAACTGGTGTAGACATCCGAGGCATCCCACGGGTTCTCCACGCCGCCGACCCAGTCCACGCCGTTCGGTTTCGTGCCGATGGCGCGCAGATTTCCGCCCACGCTGATGAGGGCGCTGGTCAGCCCGCGGGCCTCGGCGGCCTGTGCGACCATCTCGACCGCATATCCCTTGCCGACGCTGCCCACGTCCAGCGACATATCCGGGTCTGCCAGATAGACGGTCTTGGCCTCGTCGTCAATGATGAGGTTGGCGATGTCACAGTGCTGTGCGGCGGCGTCCAGCTCTTCCTGTGTGGGAAGCTGGTTGTTGGAGTCGTCCTCGTCGGCGAGGGCGGCTTCGCGGTAGTTGTGCCAGATGTTCAGCACGCTGCCCATGGCAATGTTCAGCTTGCCGTCGGTGGTGTCGTACATCTTCTGGGCAAGCTCGAGCATCCCTAAAATTTTGTCATTTACCGTGACGGGGGCTACGCCCGCATTGTCGTTGATGGTCTTGACGTTCACGATGCCGTCATAGTCGTTGTAGATGTCGTAAAGCTCGTGATATTCCAACAGGTCCGCGTGAAGGGCGTCCATCTGCCGGGTGAACTCCTCTTCGCTGTCGCAGTAGGCGATCACCTGCGTCACGGTGTCGAAGGCGTCATAGAAAACGGTAGAGTACCGCTGCGGCTCGTCCGCCGTGCTGGATGCACTGGACGAAGCCGCGCCGCACCCCGCCAACAGGCTGACGCAGAGCATGGCGGCGAGGAATACCGAAAGGAAACGTCGAACTCTCATGCGCGGGCCGTCTCCTTTGCAGCAGTAAAGGCGGCGTGCTCTTCCTGCAGATGGGCCAGCAGGTCGCCAAAGACCCAGCTCTTGTTGGTGGGGGTGACGACGGCCTTGAGTGGGATGTTCACCTGTGCCTGTTTCATCAGGTCAAGCAGGGTGTCCACGTCCTTGTCTTTGAAGTTGGCGAGGACCAGCGCCGACGGATAGGCGTTCGGCTCGAGGACCAGCGTGCGGGCCGTTTTCGTCTCAACTTCTCCCAGAAGCTGGGCGACGGTCTTGCCCGCGTCGGCGGGGGAGACGAGAAGCAGCTTCATCCCGAACGCGGGGGCCATCCCCTCGAGAATGCCGCGGTCGGCGGCGGAAAGGTTCCAGCCCAGCGCCAGCGGGACGCCGGCGTTCTGGTTGCGTGCAATGTGAGCTTTCATATCGTACCTCTTTCAGGGCGGGCGATGCCGCCGGAATTTCATGATAAAATAGTATACCACACTTTGCGGGAAAAGAAAATCCGAAGCGAAAAAGAACGGTTGACAAATCATTTCGGGGGGGGGGTACAATGGAAGAAACGAAAGGAGCGAGGAATCAGTGCTTCGTGTCCTACGGGCAGAATGCTTCGTCGGGCGGCGGCAGCAGTTCGGCTACATCGTCCGCATCCCCGGCGACTTCGGAAGCAGGGTCGAGCGCGGCGGCTTCTGAAGTAGGAACCGCTTCGGAAGTGACCGGCAGTGCGTGGAGCAGCGCGGCGTCCTCGGCAGAGAGCTGGGGCGGAGCCGAAGCAGCCTCCGGCACGACCGCAGAACTGCAAGCTTCCCGCTGATAACTGAAAAAAGGCTGGTGCACAAGCGTGTTCAACCTCTCCGTCAATGCTTCGCATTGCCACCTCTCCTGATAGGAGAGG
>URVW01000109.1 GCA_900551435.1 uncultured Faecalibacterium sp. | reverse complement strand
CTTCCATGGCAGCAGGGTTCGGGCTGCCAAAATAATAGCACTCTGCCTGCGGCAGACAGCTGTGCAGCGTATCTGCCAACAATTTTGTGTTGCCTGTTTTACTGCTGAATACGATTGCGTAACTCATAGCTTCTCCTTTGGAGCCGTTGGCTCTCTTTGGTTAAAACATTTCCCAGTTGATTTTTGTCGAGTGGTTTTATGCGTTTTGGGCTTCTTTTTTCCGCAGATCATCGTAAATGCAGCGGGTCCCCTGATGCGCCATCAGCCCGCCCAGACACTTTTTGTTGCAGCGAACGCAGCGGTGGATCTGTTTTGCCTGTCCATTTTTCAGCTTGTTCACCCAGTCCGGGTCTGCCAGAAGCTGGCGGCTCATGGCGGCGCACTGGATGCGTCCGCTGGCAAGCTGCTGCTCCACGAAGTCCGGGTCGTTCAGACCTCCCACCCCGCAGATCGGCAGATTGGTGTATTGCCGCACTTCATCACAGAATTTGAGGAAACATCCCGGCTGGCTGAAATAGGGATGGTTGGTAGGCGGGATGGTGTTTTCCAGCGCAGAATGGTTTGCCAGCGTCACATGGAAGCTAGTCACGCCCGCCTGTTCCAGCAGCGGAACAAACACCGGCAGTTCTTCCTCCACCACACCGGCGTTGCCAAAGTGCGGGTTTTCCTGCCGGACAGCCAGCTTGTAATCAATGGGCATTTCAGGAACCGCCGCATGGACGGCCGAGACCGCTTCCACCGCAAAACGGGCGCGGTTTTCTGCGCTGCCGCCATATTCATCGGTGCGATGATTGAAGATGGCCGAACTGAAGCTGCCGCACATCCGGTCGCCGTGCACCTGAATCATATCAAAACCTGCCTGTTTTGCCAGCACCGCCGCTTTTCCAAACCCGCTGAGGATGGTCTGGATCTTCCGTTTGGACATCTTCGTGATGTAGGGAGCCACTTCAGCGTTCAGCTTTTCTCGCAGCTGATCCGGGGTGATCTTCTTCAGCAGGACGCCGGGAATGTACTTGAACATTGCCAGCAGATTGGAATCGCTCTGGTGCAGCTGAGCACAGACTTTGCAGTCTGCATCATGAGCGATTTTCACGATCTTCTGGTAAAATGCAAACCCTTTGGCATCAAACAGCGATTTCTCAAATTTGCTCTTTCCGACCGGAACATCCCCCACGATGATCATGGCACAGCCGCCCTGTGCAATGGAACAGATTTTGGAGAGGTACTCTTCATCCGACAGACCAAACGTCGTCGGCGCAAAAATGATGCGGTTTTTCAGCTGCATCCCACCATAATTGATCGGACTCAAAATCGTTTCGTACATCATTTACACACTTTCTTTTGTGCCGCTTTCTGCAGCAATGTCAGCAGCTGCTGCCGCTCCTGTGCTGTCAATCCGTCCAGATTCTGCGCGTCCCAGCCTGTAAAGACCTGATGGCAGACCACAAAGGCGTTTTCACCTTTCGGGGTCAGTTTCATGTGATAGCTGCGTCCGCTCTTTTCTTTGGTCAGAAAACCATCTTCTGCCAGCTTGTTCAGACTGCGCTGCGAGTGGCCCCAATCCAGATGCAGATTTTGGGTCAGCTCCGAGGGCGTACAGTCCGGATGCTTTCCCACATAAATGACAAAATACATCAGCCCGAAGCTCAGGCCCAGTTCCTGTAACCACTGGTTCGTATAAGCTGCGAACTCTTTGTGCAGGGTCAGAATCCAGGAAGATACCGTGGAAGGCTCCATTTCATCAACTCCTTCTGCTTTGGAACGGAAAGCATTATAACATCATTACTCGACAAAGTCAAGTAATTTGATTGTATTGGTCCGTTGGAAGTTGAGTTCGCATCCCCATGGTGCTGCACGAATGCCAGAGCAAGCAGGAATCCCACAAAGCAGCAGAATAGAATCTGACAGCTTCGCCGCTTCTCCTGATCGCACGAACAAACAAAAGAAAAGCACCATACTTCCTACGAAGTACAGTGCTTTTTTGGTGGAGAATAGCGGGATCGAACCGCTGACCTCTTGCATGCCATGCAAGCGCTCTCCCAGCTGAGCTAATCCCCCACATATTTGGTTTCTGTCTGACGACAGAATTCATTATACCAGCGAGATGGGTGCTTGTCAACGGTTTTCGAACACTTTTTTCAAAATGCGGGAAAATTTTCTGTATTTTCCGAAACAAAAAAGCGCACCCTGCGGAACGATCGTGCAGGGTGCGCTTTTGATTTACTGTTTGTGCTTCTGGCCGAAGCGGTATTCTTTGCCGGCGCGGATGCGCTGAATGTTGGCGCGGTGCATATAGATGACCATTGCGCCCATGATGGCGGCGCCGATCACGCACACCACGAGGTCGCCGGTGGAAAGGCCCTTGAGCAGACCATAGATGAGGGTCAGCACCGGATAGGATGCCGCCATCGTGATGCTGCCCAGCGAGACCATGCCGGTGGGAACGAGGCAGAGCAGGAAGATGGCCGCCAGAAACGGCAGCAGGATGGGCTGGATGGCCAGAATGGCCCCGCCCGCCACCAGAACGCCCTTGCCGCCCTTGAAGCCGAAATAGATGGGCTTCGAGTGGCCGATGACCGCCAGAATGGCCGTCATATAGATGCCGAGGTAGGGCGAAACGGCGGTGTTCTCCGGCAGGAAGCTGAAGATCCAGCGGCCGATGCAGACTGCCGCAACGCCCTTCAGGACGTCGCCCGCCGCCGTGAGGGCAGCGGCTTTTTTGCCGAAGGTGCGCAGCATATTGGTCATCCCTGCCGCGCCGCTGCCGTAGTTGCGGACGTCGTCATGATACAGGTACTTGCTGACCAGAATGCCGGTGTCGATACTGCCCAGCAGGTAGGCTTGCGCCGCTGCCGCCAGCACAAGGAGGAACGTCATCATGTTTCAGACTGCCCCCCTTAAACATCCTTTGCACCGACCGTACCGGTCCCGCGCTCGCGGATGACCAGTCGGATGGGGGTATGCTGCAAGCCGAAGTTCTCGCGGATCTGATTGATCAGATAGCGTTGATAGCTGAAATGGAACAGCTGCTTGGAGTTGACGAAGGCCACGAACGTCGGGGGACGGGTGGAAGCCTGAGTCAGGTAGAAGATCTTCAGGCGGCGGCCCTTGTCGCTGGGCGGCTGCATCCGGGCGGTCGCACGGGCCAGCATCTCGTTCAGGACGCCGGTGGGCACGCGCGCACCGTTCTGGGCATCCACGTCGCGGATCAGCTGCATCAGCTTGTTCACGTTATAGCCGGTCTGCGCGGAGATGAAGATGATGGGAGCATAGCCCATAAAGCTGAAGCACTCGGCGTAGCCGCGGCGCTGAAGCTCCATGGTGTTCGTCTCCTTGCCTTCCACCGCGTCCCACTTGTTGACGACGATGATGCACGCTTTGCCCTGATCGTGGGCATAGCCGGCCACCTTGCTGTCCTGCTCGGTGAAGCCGACCGTTGCATCCACAAGGATCAGCGCCACGCGGCTGCGCTCGACAGCGGCCAGCGCGCGGACGACCATATACCGCTCCAGACCGTCGGTGATGTTGCTGCGCTTACGCAGACCCGCCGTATCGGTGAAGATGAACTTGCCGTAGGCGTTGTCCACCGGCGTATCGATAGCATCACGGGTCGTACCGGCCTCGTTGGCAACGATCATCCGGTTCTCGCCCAGAATGCGGTTGGTCAGGCTGGATTTGCCCACGTTGGGGCGGCCGATGATGGCGACCGGGATGCGATCCTCTTCCACGACCGTCTCGCTGAAGTCGAGATGGGCGCAGACCGTGTCCAGCAGGTCGCCCGTGCCGTGGCCGTGGACCGACGAGATGGGCATGACCTCATCGAAGCCGAGGTTGTAGAACTCGTACAGCTCCATGGGGGCCTCGCCAACGTTATCGCACTTATTGACGGCCAGAATGACCGGCTTGTGGCTGCGGCGGAGCATGTGGGCAACATCCTCATCAGCGGCGGTCAGGCCGTTGCGGACGTCCACCACCATGATGATGCAGTCTGCGGTATCAATGGCGATCTGCGCCTGTTCCCGCATGTGGGCCAGAATGCCCTCGGTCGCCTTCGGCTCGATGCCGCCGGTATCCACCAGCAGGAATTCGTGGCCGCTCCACTCGCAGTTGGCAAAGATACGGTCGCGGGTGATGCCCGGGGTATCCTCGACGATGGCCAGACGCTGGCCGCAGAGTTTATTGAAAAGAGTGGATTTTCCGACGTTCGGAAGTCCGACGATACCGCATTTTAGTGACATTTTTTCTTTTTTTTGAAATCGGACTGCAAAAGTAGCAAATGTTTTTCTTTTTCTATCAATCAATTTCGCCGATTCTTCCGACATTTGGCTGGTTTACGGGAATATGCCCCGTGTCTGAAACGAAATGATGAGATTGCTTAAATGTGTCGGTTTCCGGAAATGTGTATTCCGACTATCCGTTGTCTTGGTAGCGCTGCTTATTCCGGGGCCGAAGGCGTGTGCTCAATTTGATATCGTGTTCTGGAACCTCGAAAATTTCTTCGACTATTTCGACGACGGGGGTTCTTCGTC
>URVW01000108.1 GCA_900551435.1 uncultured Faecalibacterium sp. | reverse complement strand
ATGTCTACTGCGACTGGTTCATCGAGATCGCAAAGCCCCGCCTGAACTCCGGCGACGCCGAACAGGCCGACACCGCCCGCCGTGTGCTGGTGTATGTGCTGGATAAGGCTCTCAAGCTGCTCCATCCGTTCATGCCGTTCATCACCGAGGAACTGTATCAGGCTCTGCCCGGTTCTGCGGAGACCATCATGACGCAGCCTTGGCCGACCGTGGACGAGGCCCACAACTGGCCTGAGGAAGAAGAAGCCTTCGAGAAGGTCATGGACTATATCAAGGCAGTCCGCACCATGCGCACCGAGATGAACGTCCATCCCGCCAAAAAGACCAGCATGATCATCGAGACGGCAGACGCCGCCCCGTTCCAGAATGCACAGGTCTATCTGGCAAAGTTCGCCTTTGCTACCGATGTGACCTTTACCGAAAAGTATGAGGGCAGCACCGACGGCATGGTGCAGGTGTCCACCCACGCCGCCCGCGGCTTCATCCCTATGATGGAGCTGATCGACCGCGAAAAGGAGCTGGCCCGCCTGAACAAGGAAAAGGCTAAGGCCGAAAAGGAACTGGGCATGTTCGAGAACCAGCTGAACAATCCCAAGTTCGTCGAGCGTGCCCCGGCGGCTCTGGTCGAAGAGATCCGCGCAAAGCACGCCAAGAGTCAGGACAAGCTGGCCAACATCGAGCAGAGCATCAAGGCTCTGGGGTAAGCGATGCCGGAAAAGAAACAACGCACTTCCCCGTGGCTCATCGCGGGGCGGGTCATCTTTACCATGGCGCTCATCGGCTGCATCACGTTCATCTTTTCGAACTCGATGCAGATCGCGGCCGTCTCGGAAGGCTCCAGCGGCCGGGTGCTCGACCTGATGCAGAAAGTCCTGCGGGCGCTGGGCCTGAACGGCGCGGTCAACCACCTGACCATGCACATCGTCCGCAAGCTGGCGCACTTCTGTGAGTATATGCTGGAAGGCTTCCTGCTCATGCTCTGTCTGCGGGTCTACACCAAGCACGTCCTGCGGCACGTCTCGTGGCCGATCTTGGGCGGTCTGCTGACGGCGCTGACCGATGAGACCATCCAGAAATTCGTCCCGGGACGCAGCAGTCAGGTGACCGATGTCTGGATCGATTTCTCCGGCGTCCTGACGGGACTGCTGGTGGGTCTGATCCTGCTGGGCCTGATCAGAATGTGCATCTTGCTCTATAAACATCGAAACGAGGATTGACGGAATGACCATCGAACAGGCAAATCAGTATTTTGCAGCGCTGCCGGAAGGCTTTGCCCCGGCGGAGGAACTGCGTGCGGCTCTGCCCGCTGCAGCGCAGCAGGTGGAATATGTGGGCGTGTCCGGCACGGCGGGCAAAACGGCAGCGGCTGCTCTTATTGCAGCCGTGCTCAAGGCCGCCGGTCTCGTCACCGGCCTGTATTACGCGGGCTGTGAGCCGCTGGAAAAGCGGGTGCGCGTCAATGGCGCACCCGTGGACCCGGTGCTGCTCTGCAATGCCGCAGAGACGCTGAGCCAGAGCAAGCCGCTGCCCCATGCGGCGGCAGAGCTGGCCGCAGCGGCGGCGTGCTTCGGTGCGGCGGGCTGCAAGCTGGCTGTGGTGGAGCTGCCGGACGCTGGCTTGGCCGCAGCCCTTCCCAAGATGCCGGTCTGTGCCGTGACGTCGATCGGCCCGGACGGCGTGAGCCGTTCCGTCGAGCGCTCGGCGGCGCTGGCGGCGGGTGTCATGCGGAAAGGTTCCATCTGCGTCACCGCACCGGAACAGGAAAAGGCTGTCCTGAGCGAGCTGATCGTTGCCGCCGGAAAGGCGGACTGCGAGCTGGTCGTTCCGGACCCGGAGGACATCACCTTCCTCGAAGCGGAAAAGTTCACGAGCAAGGTGGACTACGGCGGATATACCGTGCCGCTGGCCTTCCTTGGCCGTCACGCGGCGGGCAGCGCCGCCGTTGCCGTGGAAACGGCGCTGGCGCTCTGCCGGAAGGACATTTTTATCTCGGATGAAGCCATTCTCGAGGGCCTTGCCGCCGTCGAGAACCGCAGCAGCATCCGGGTGCTGTCGCAGCGTCCGCTCATCATTCTGGATGCGTGCCGCACGCCGCAGCAGGCTATGGCCCTGCTCCGCGTCCTCAACATGGCCAAGGTGCGCCATCTGAGCGCCGTCATCGGCTTGTCGGAGGAAGAGGGCGCAGAAGCGTTCTTCACCGCGCTGGAAAGCGGCCTGACGCCCGAGGAGCAGAAAAAGGATAAGAAATCGATGCCGGGTATGAGTGACAACCCCTTTGATAAGGTGTTCCTCGTCACGCCGAAGGGAATCGACGCCGCCATGACCGAGCGTCTGCTGGAAAAGGCACGGTATCACTTTGACGCCGAACTCTGCGAGAGTCTGGAAGAGGCTATCGGCCTTGCCAAGGCCAACAGCCGCCGCGGTCTGCTGGTCTGCGGCAGCGAAGCCATCGCGCTGGAAGCTGCCGAACAGCTGGAAAACCGCTGAGCGACACCGTTCCCTAAAAAATATGCCGGAGGGCCTGTACACTGTTAGGTGTACAGGCCTTTTTGTATGCCCGCTGCTCCCCCAGAGGGGCGAGCCATTGGCACGTCGGACAAGCCTGAGCGAACAGAAAAAGCAATATGGAACAGAAGAGGACGGGCCTTACGACAGAGGTTCGATTGCGAAGGAGTTGATAAAATGGCGACCGTTACGTTCAGTGCGGCGGATGATCTGCTCTATGCCTATCTGGCGGGGGAGATCGACCACGACGCCGCACAAAATCTGCGTATCCAGCTGGACGATGCCCTGCTCACCCGCACGCCCCGCACGCTGGTGCTGGACCTTGGCGGGGTGGGATTCATGGATTCGTCGGGCGTAGGGCTGATCTTGGGGCGTCAGCGCTGTGCGCGGAGTCTGGGCGGCACGCTCCGCATCCAGCACGCCCCGGAACAGCTGCGCCGGGTGCTTCGCCTTGCGGGCATCGCCTGTGTCGAGGAAGCCGGCCAAGGACAGGAGGAATAAAAGATGAAAGCGGAAAACAGCACGAAGATCCAATTTGATTCCCTCAGCGTCAACGAAGCCTATGCCCGCGGGGCCGTGGCGGCGTTTCTGGCTCGATATGACCCGACGGTCCCGCAGCTGGCGGACCTCAAAACCGCTGTGTCGGAAGCCGTGACCAACTGCATCGTTCATGCTTACCCGGAACGGGTCGGCCCCATCGTCATGACGGTCGCCGTCTATCCCGGGCGGCTGGTCAAGATCACCGTGGCGGATAAGGGCGTCGGCATCCCGGACATCGAAAAGGCAATGGAGCCGCTGTTCACGACCGGCAACCCCGAGGAGCGCTCCGGTCTGGGCTTTGCGGTGATGCAGAGCTTTATGGATAAGGTGCGGGTCAGCTCTGCGCCCGGGTGCGGGACCCGCGTCACCCTGACCAAGCATCTGGAAGAAAAGCCCTCTACATAAAATAGGAAATGAGGGAATTGCATGGTATCGGACAAGACCCGTCGCAGCGAGTTCATCGAGCAGAATCTCGGGCTGGTGCATTCCTGCGCCGGACGCTTTCGGGGCAGGGGCATCGAGTATGATGATCTATATAGTGCCGGATGCATGGGATTGGTAAAGGCGTATGACGGCTTCGACGAAACGCGCGGGGTCTGTTTTTCGACCTATGCCGTGCCGGTCATCCTCGGTGAGATCAAAAAGCTGTTTCGGGACGGTGGGACCGTCAAGGTGAGCCGTTCCTTAAAGGAACTGAGTCTGCGGATCAATGCCGCGCGGGAACATCACCGGAAGCTCTGCGGGACAGAGCCGACGCTCTCGCAGCTGGCGGAGGAGCTTGGGGAGAGCGTGGAGAACATCACGCTGGCGATCCAAGCTGCACAGCCCATCGTGAGCCTGACACCGGAAAATCGGGAAGAGAAGGACCGGCAGATGGATATCCCGGTCGAGTCGCCCGAAGAAGCGCTGGCCGATAAGATCGGATTGGCAGAGGTACTGGAACGGCTTCCGGAGGAGGACCAGAGATTGATCCGGCTTCGGTTTTATGCGAACCGTACCCAGAGCGAGACGGCAAAACTGCTGCATACTACGCAGGTGCAGATCTCCCGGCGGGAACGGAAACTGCTCAAGCTGATGCGCGCAAAACTGCTGGAAGAGTGAGGAAAAGAGAAAAAATCGGATTTTCTTGAAAAAACTTGAAAAAAGGGCTTGCTTTTTGCTGAGAGCTGTGCTAAAATACATTACTGTCAGGCGGACGTCTGACAAACAAATCTCAACAAAAACGGATGAAAAAGTACGAAGCTCGATGAGTTCTTCCAAGAACTTCAAAAACTTCTGAAAAAGTGCTTGACATTCAAAACTAAATCTGGTAAAATGTATAAGCTGTCAGCCGCAAAGGTTGAGAGACACAGGACCTTGAAAATTGAACAATATCGAAAAACTTGTAACGGAACCTATTTTAGTGTTGGAAAAACACTTAAAACAATTCCAAACAAAGTAATTCACACAGGACGCAAGCGATTGCGTGCTGAGCGAAGAAGATTTAACACTTTTAAGTGATAAATATCATTTATAAAGAGTTTGATCCTGGCTCAGGACGAACGCTGGCGGCGCGCCTAACA
>URVW01000107.1 GCA_900551435.1 uncultured Faecalibacterium sp. | reverse complement strand
ACGGCAACCTCTACGCCGTGCAGAAGGAGATCCTGCGCCGGATGTACGGTCTGGAACTGGGCGGCGTCCGCGAGCCGATGCCCAGCCTGATCCCCGAGGACGAGCCGATCGTTGCCGAAGCACAGGCCATGATCGAAGCCGCCATCGCAAAGCTGTAACACTGTAAACCGAAAAAGCGCCCCCTCTTCCATCTCGTTTCTGAGGGGAGAGGGTCGGCGCTCTTTTTGATGGAGGATTGTATGATCTGCGATACGCTGGAACACCTGAATCTGTATCAGGGCTTTCACAAAAACCTCGACACGGCCATTACGTTTTTGAGCGCCTGCTCGCTGGAAACGCTGCCGCTGGGCCGCACCGAAGTGGACGGCGACAATGTGTTTATCAACGTGATGGACGCTGAGCTGCACCCCAACGAAGGGTCTCACCCGGAATATCACCGCATCTACGCCGATCTTCAGATCGACCTGACCGGCGGCGAGGGCTGGGGCTACGAAACGGAACCCGGCACAGAGGCGACCCCCTATTCCCCGGACATTGGCTTCAAGGACAGCCCGGACGCCGTCTTTGGCACGCTGGGCGGCGGACGGTTCGTGCTGTTCTTCCCCGGTGAGCTGCACAAACCCGGTGTGGCCCAGCCCGACTGCAAAAATGTACGCAAAGCTGTTGTAAAGATCAAGATGGAGGACAAATATCATGGATAAGGAAAAACTATTTGCTCAGATCAAGGGCGGTCTGATCGTCTCCTGTCAGGCTCTGGAGACCGAGCCGCTGTACACCAAAGAGGGCGGCGTGATGCCCCTGATGGCAAAAGCCGCCGCCATGAGCGGGGCGGTCGGCATCCGTGCCAACACCGTGCGCGACATCACCCAGATCAAAGAGGTCGTGGACCTGCCCGTCATCGGCATCATCAAGAAGGATTACCCCGGCACGCCGATGTACATCACCGTGACCATGAAAGAAGTGGACGAGCTGGTGGCTTGCGGCGTGGACATCCTCGCGGTGCAGGGCACGGGCGCTCTGCGTCCGGACGGCTCCACCTCGGCGGAATTCATCCGCGCCATCAAGGCAAAGTATCCCGACCAGCTGCTGATGGCCGACTGCGACAACTTTGAGAATGCGATGGCCTGTGCAGAAGCCGGTGCGGATTTCGTCGGCACGACCATGCGCGGCTACACCCCCGAAACGAAGGGCATCGACGACATCGACTTCGAGTTCGTCCACAAGCTGGCCACGGAGTGCCCCGCCAAGATCATCGCCGAGGGCCACATCCACTATCCCGAACAGGCTGTCAAGGCGCTGGAAGCCGGAGCCTTTGCTCTCGTCGTCGGCGGCGCGATCACCCGCCCTGCCGAGATCACGGCACGCTTCACCGGCGCGATCAACGCCATGAACAAATAATGCGGAGACGTTTTTATGAGCAAAAAACAGTATCTTGCCATCGATATCGGCGGCACGTCCGTGAAGCTGGGCATCGTGGACGAAGCGGGTCAGGTCCTTGCAAAAACCGAAGAGAGCGTCAGCTTCGACGGCTACCAGACCCCGATTCTGAACACGGTCCTCCACGCTTCAAAGACTTTCGTCGAAGCACAAAGCCTCTCCCCTGCAGATCTGGCCGGCGTTGGCGTTTCCGCCACCGGTCAGATCGACAGCCACGCCGGAACGGTCGTCGGGACCTGCGGCAATCTGCCCAACTACATCGGTGCACCCATCAAAGCCGAACTGGAAACGCTATTCGGGCTGCCCGTGACCGTCGCCAATGACGCCAACTGCATGTGTCTGGGCGAAGTCTGGGTCGGCGGCGCACAGGGTTACACCGATGTGATCGGCGTGACGCTCGGCACGGGCGTGGGCGGCGGCATCCTGACCGGCGGACGTCTGCTGGAAGGCGCACGCGGCCTTGGCGGTGAGCTGGGCCACTACCGCACCCACGCGCTGGACGGTGTGCCCTGCACCTGCGGCGCGGTCGGCTGCTGGGAGCGGTACGCCGCCACCACCGCGCTGGTCCGCGCGGCCAAGGAAAAAGACCCGGCATGGATCGACGGACGTGCCATCTTCACCGCCGCCGAAGCCGGAAACGAAACCGTCCTCGCCCTTCTGGACCACTGGACGGATGAGATCGCGCAGGGCCTTGCGGGCATGGTGCATATCTTCAATCCGCAGCTCATTTTGATCGGCGGCGGCGTGAGCGCCCAGCAGAAACTGCTCATCGACCCCATCGCCGCAAAAGTCCGGGCTTCTGTGATGCCCGCCTTCGCCGAGGGGCTGGAAATTCGCGCCGCGCAGCTTCACAACGACGCCGGAATGGTCGGTGCAGTCTATTATTTCCGTCAGTGCCATCCTGAATTATAACGATAAAAGGAGTGTTTTACGATGAAAACACATATTCTCTGCCTTGGTGACTCCAACACCCACGGCTACTGTGCCGACCCGAACGACAACGCCGACGGCGGCATCCGCTTCAACGAGGACGAGCGCTGGACCTGCCGTCTGCAGACCGCGCTGGGCGACAAATACCTCGTCACCGAAGAGGGTCTTTCGGGCCGGACGACCGTTTTCGTGGACGCTCTGCACGAATCCATGGACGCGCTGAGCGTGGCCTATTCCCTGCTCAAGAGCCACGAAGTCATTGACCTGCTCATCATCATGCTGGGCACGAACGATGTCAAGGAGCGCTTCGGTGTCAACGCGGCGGCCATTGGCGTCGGCATGGAGCGGCTCATCCAGAAGTGCAAGAGCGTGGACTGCTGGGGCGGCAAGGAACCGAACATCCTGATCGTGGCTCCTCCGTGCATCAAGGACGGCTTCCACGACGAGGTCATGGGCAACGGCTGTGTGGAGAAATCCCGCGGCGTTGCGGCACAGTTCAAGATGATCGCCGAGCGCAATCATGTGCATTTCTTCGATGCCGAGGGCTGCGAGTTCAATCAGATCGACTTTATGCACCTGACCCGCCACGGCCACGCACAGCTGGCGGAAAAGCTGGCTGAACTGGTCCCGACGCTGGTGTAATCTCTTACGAAAAAACGTCCCCTGTCAGCGCAAATGCCTGACAGGGGACGTTTTGTTTGTGGTTTTAGATGTAATCCGAGATATACGGAATTTTGTGGAAGAGCACATCATCCAGCCGTTCCACATCCTCTTCCCGGCCCTCGATGCGTTCCAGATCAAACAGGCGCTCGGCCGTTTTATAACCCAGAAGCAGGGTGGAAAGGGTCCCGATGCCCATTTTGAGGTGATACTCCGCCGGGGCTTTCGTCATGGTGCACCTGCCGTCGGCAAAGCGGACCGTGAAGGTCCGATTGTTCCACGGCAGAAGGTTATCCTCGATCTCCAGCGCAATGGTCAGCGTGCCGCCGTCCGGGTCGCAGGGGTAATCCGCAAGGAAATCCTCCACATCGATGATGCGGCCCATCGCATAGGGACGGATGCTCTCCTTGATGTCGCCATCGTCCATTTCAAAGGCGATCGGCTCACTGAAGTAAGTGCTGCCGTGCACCTCATCGATCATGGAATCATGCGCGTGGATGTACTCCCACAGGCCCTTCTGCGCCTCACGGTTCAGGTAGACCATCTCTTTGATGTGCATGATATCGTTCTTGATGAGGTAGACCATGTAGCCGCAGGGCTTATCCTTGACGTTGTAGTAGACCGCAACGTTGGTGTCGTCCTCGTCCCAGCGCCAGTATTCCTCCCACGCAAGGCTGTTGCGGAACAAGCAGCCGTGGGTGATGGACGCAAAGTGCGAGTGCAGCTCATGGAACTCGGTGTTATCCCACGAAACGCGCCGGACATAGCCGGGAGCTTTGACCTTCGTGGGGATCTGCCGGTCCTTGATGTTGAACGAAATTTTGTTCGAGACGATCTCCCACCCCAGATGATGGTACAGCGGGATGGAATACGGGTACAGCAGCGCGAAGGATTTTCCCTCTTCGTGCATCTGGGTCAGCCCTTGGATCATCAGCTTTTTCATGATGCCCTGCCCGGTGTATTCCGGGTAGGTGCAGACGCTGGTGACGAAGCCGACATGGTACACCGTATCGTAGATGTTCATTTTCAGCGGATAGACCGCGAACTGCGAGACGAGGGTCTCCCCATCAAAGCAGCCCAGAACGTCCGCGCGTTCCAGAACCGGGAACTTCGACTGTTTGATCTCGTCGTCCTTCCAGCCGGTCGCCGTCAGTTCTTCTTCCGTCACCTGAAAGGTATACCGGAGCAGCGCATTGTACTGATCCAGCGCCGCAGCCGCTGCCGCGCCCGCCGTGGTGCCCACATACGCCCAGGTGTATACCGGCTGCGCGTCGCCCTCAGGCAGCGCCGCCTCGCAAAGCGCCGGCGCGCACAAAAGCAGCAGCGTCATCATCATCAGCGCCAGCGCGCCCAAAGTCCTTCTTTTCATGTTCATGCCCCCTTAAAACTGCGCCGTGCGCTCGCTGGTGGACTTTTCAAAGCGATACGCCAGCAGCTTCGCATCCTCGCTGTCGCGCAGACGCTCAAACACCGCGTAGGGCACGTCCACCTCCACGCCGCGGCTGATCATCCAGTTGCGGCGGCCGTCGGATACAAACAGCTTGTTATCCTCGCCCGGCCGCTCGCGCTCCAGCTTTACCGTCACCAGCGTGTTTTCCACATCCAGCGGCATTCCCTCGGGCTTTACGTCCATCTCCTCGGGCTTTACGTCCATCTCCTCGGGCTTTACGTCCTTTTCCCTGGCCAT
>URVW01000106.1 GCA_900551435.1 uncultured Faecalibacterium sp. | reverse complement strand
CCTGACCGTGGCCGAAGCCGAACAGCTTCTCGAAGCAGTACTCGAGGTTCAGCTCACCGCCCCAGCCGAAGCCCTTGGCGAAGGGCATGGCGACTGCGTTGCCGTCGTTGACGTGGGCAAAGGTGTAAGCATCCACGGGGTCCTCGACATGGCCGCAGATGACGCCCGGGAAGCTGTTCAGAGCCAGCATCGCGCCCTCGCCCGTGCCGCAGCCGGTGATAACGTAATCGGCAGCACCGCTGTTCAGCAGGATGGCGGCCAGAATGCCGCACTGAACATAGGTCAGCTGTGCCTTGTCGTCAGCGGCATACATGCCGTAGTTGACGACCTCGTGGCCCATCGGCTCGACGACCTTCTTCAGAGCGGCTTCAATGATGCCGTTCTTGGCAGCCTGACTGTTTTCGTTGATAAGAGCGATCTTCATGGAAAAAATTCCTCCTGAATTTTTTAGCAGAACTCAAAAGGGCTGTTACACCCTCAACCTCTCAGTCTCGCCTTCGGCTCGCCAGCCGTTCCCCTTCTGGCGCTTTTGCGCCACCTCCCCCGGCCGGGGGAGTCTTTCCTAACAGGGGAGCCTCTGGCGTATCCAGCAAGCTGTATCCGACTGCCAAGGCCTCTCCTATCAGGAGAGGTGGCATTGCGAAGCAATGACGGAGAGGTTGATACTTTTTGTTAGATCTCCGCACCGGCCACGATCTCGGTGATCTCCTGCGTGATGGCAGACTGGCGGGCACGGTTGTAATACAGATTCAGATGGTCGATCATTTCGCCCGCGTTCTTGGTCGCGGCGTCCATGGCGGTGCGGCGGGCGGCCAGCTCGCTGGCCACGCTCTCGCACACCGCACCATAAACGATGCCCGCAACGTACTCGGGGATGATGGCACGGAACACTTCCTCGCTGCTGGGCTTGTACAGGATCTGACTGCGGCGGGCCGCAGCCTTCTGCTCCTCGGTCGGCTCGATGCTCAGGGGCAGCACTTCCAGCGTGGCGGCTGTTTGGGTCATCATGGAGTCGAACCGGGTGTAGCAGATCTTCACGGCGTCATAGTCGCCTTTCAAAAAGCCCTCGGTGATCTTGCGGGACAGCGAAAAGCACTCGCCCACCGAGATGTCGGCGGCCAGCAGCACTTCGTCGGTGAACAGGTCAGCCTCGTGGTGGGCGAAATACTCCGCCGACCGCTTGCCGATGGGCAGCACCGTCACCGGCCCCTGCTGGGCTTCGGCCTGTTTCAGCACATTGCTGTTGTAGCCGCCCGCCAAGCCGCGGTCGCCCGCGATGACGATGAGCAGGGTGCGCTTGATCTCGTCCCGGCGCAGATACGGATTGCGGGCGCGGGGGTCCGCCGCCGCAATGCCGGTCAGTGTTTCGTGCAGCGTCTCAAAATAGGGGCGGCTGTGTTCGACACGCTCCTTGGCACGGCGCATTTTGGAGGAAGCCACCAGCTCCATGGCCTTGGTGATC
Source organism: uncultured Faecalibacterium sp. (assembly GCA_900551435.1). Taxonomy (GTDB): domain Bacteria; phylum Bacillota; class Clostridia; order Oscillospirales; family Ruminococcaceae; genus Faecalibacterium. Next base: position 3,463 of record URVW01000106.1, on the reverse strand, counting down.
TGCATGGTACTTTCTACGCTTTTGATGCGCAGCTTGATGTCCTTCATGGAACCTGCCATGCGTTACGCCTCCTTCCCTCAGTGCGCCTTGACGAAGCTCTCGGTGTAGGTGGACAGAACACCCTTGAGTGCTTCCTCGGTGTCCTTGTCCAGATTGCCGGTGGTGCGGACGGTCTCCATGACCTGTGCACCGGCGGCATCGTTGTCGAGATATTCGTACAGGCCCTTTTCGTACTCTGCCACGTCCGTCACCTTGACCTTCACGAGGTAGTCGTGGATGGTCGCATACAGGATGGCCACCTGCTTTTCGACGGGGACGGGCGCGGAACGGTTCTGCTTCAGCACTTCCACGATGCGCTCGCCCTGTGCCAGACGGGCCTTGGTGTCGGCGTCCAGATCGGAGCCGAACTGTGCGAAGGACTGCAGCTCACGGTACTGCGAGTAGATCAGCTTCAGTGTGCCCGCGACCTTCTTCATGGCCTTGATCTGAGCATTGCCGCCGACACGGGACACCGAGATGCCCGGGTTGACCGCCGGCATGACGCCGGAATGGAACAGCTCCGTCTCAAGGAAGATCTGGCCGTCGGTGATGGAGATGACGTTGGTCGGGATGTAGGCCGACACGTCACCGGCCTGCGTCTCGATGATGGGCAGCGCCGTCAGGCTGCCGCCGCCCAGCTCGTTGGAGAGCTTGGCCGCGCGTTCCAGCAGACGGGAATGCAGATAAAAGACGTCGCCGGGGTAAGCCTCACGTCCCGGGGGACGGCGGATCAGCAGCGACAGGGCGCGGTAAGCGACCGCGTGCTTGGACAGGTCGTCATAGATGATGAGGACATGCTTGCCCTTGTGCATGAAGTATTCGCCCATGGCACAGCCGGAATAGGGGGCGATATACTGCAGCGGCGACAGTTCCGATGCGGTTGCCGAAACGACGATGGTGTAGTCCATCGCGCCGGCCTCGGTCAGGCTCTGGACGAGGTTCGCCACGGTCGAACGCTTCTGGCCGATAGCGACGTAAATGCAGATCACGTCCTTGCCCTTCTGGTTGATGATGGTATCCGCTGCAATGGTGGTCTTGCCGGTCTGGCGGTCGCCGATGATCAGCTCGCGCTGGCCGCGGCCAATGGGGATCATGGAGTCGATGGCCTTGATGCCGGTCTGCAGCGGCTCCTTGACGGGCTGGCGGTCGATGATGCCGGGGGCCTTGCTCTCGATAGCGCGGAACTCGGTCGTCTCAATGGGACCAGCACCGTCGATGGGCTGGCCCAGCGCGTTGACGACGCGGCCGATCATGGCCTCACCCACCGGGACGGACACGACCTTGCCGGTGCGCTTGATGATGCTGCCCTCTTTGATGCCGACGTCGGAGCCGAGCAGAACGATGGAGACGGTGTTCTCCTCAAGGTTCTGGGCCATGCCGAATTCGCCGTTGTCAAACTGGAGCAGCTCGCCCGCCATGCACTTTTCCAGACCGCTGGCGCGGGCGATGCCGTCGCCGACCATGATGACCGTGCCGACTTCGCTCTGCTCGATCACATTTTCATAGTGTTTGATCTGCGCCCGGATGATCTTGGATATCTCTTCAGGTTTCAGTTGCATTGTCTTGTGTTCACCACTCAATTCTTTTCAATCTTGGGGCGGATTAAACGGTAATGCTTGAGATGCTGCGGCGCAGACTGGTCAGCCGGTTCTTGACCGTGCCGTCCAGCTCCGTTCCCTCGATGTCCAGCCGGATGCCGCCCAGCACCGAAGCATCGACCCGCGTTTTGAGGTCGATCTTCTTGCCGGTGACAGCTTCCAGCTTTTCGTGCAGACGGGCGGTCTGCTCTGCCGTCATGGGCACAGCCGATACTGCCGTTGCTTCGAGGATGCCATGCGCCTGATTGTACCGCACGCGGAACGCCCGCGCACAGCCGGGCAGCTCCCGCAGAGTGCCCTTTTCGCACAAAATCTTGACAAAGTTCAGCACATAGAGGTGGACCTGCCCCCGGAAGGCTTCGTCCAGCAGGGCGCAGCGCTCCTTTTTGGGGATGCTGGGGATGCTGAGCAGGTGCAGGTATTCCGGGTCCCCTTTCAGGACATCCGAAACCGCATCCAGCTCGCCCAGAATGCGGGTCTCAAGCCCTTCCTCCGCTGCCAGGTCGTACAGGCTCCCGCCGTACATCCTTGCGATCTCGGTCATGATGCTTCACCCACGTTTTTGATAAATTCGTCGATCAGGTCCTTGTGGTCAGCTTCCTTGATCTCGCGCTCGACCACCTTGGAGGCGATCTCCATCGCCATGCCGCCGATCTCGTCCTTGGCCTCGTTGACGGCCTTCTTGCGCTCCTGTGCAATGTCGGCTTCCGCCTTCTGCTTCAGGGCAGCGGCCTGTGCGCGGGCCTCACCCAGCAGCTCTTCGCTGCGGGCCGTGGCTGTTTTCTGCGCAGATGCCACGATCTGGTTGGCCTCATTGCGGGCATTCTGCAGGTTCTGCTCATACTCCGCCTTCATGGCTTCGGCCTCGGCGCGGAGCTTTTCGGCATCCGCGATCTGGCTGTCCGCCTTGGCCTTGCGCTCGGCGATGACCTTTTTGACCGGGTTCAGCAGCAGCTTTTTGAAGATCACCAGCTGGATCATCAGGTTGCAGATCTGGGCAAGGAATGTCCAGCCGTCCAGCGTGATCAGTGCCTGATAAAGTTGCATAAGCGTCTCCCCTTTCTGTTTTTATCGTTCGGGAAGTGCTCAGCCCAGATAGTTCATGAACATGCCGGGTGCGAGGAAGATCAGCAGCAGACCGGTGACGAAGCCGTAGATACCGGTCGTCTCAGACAGTGCAACACCAAGGATCAGGGTGCTGGTGACGTCGCTCTTGCACTCGGGCTGACGGCCGACGGCCTCACAGGCAGCAGCGGCGGCGTTGCCTTCGCCGATACCAGGGCCGATACCTGCGATCAGAGCCAAACCGGCGCCGATGCCGCAGCCTGCCAGAGCAATGCCTTTAGCCAGAATTTCCATACGATTTTCCTCCTAAATTTTTGATAACGTGTTTTGTTTTTATTCAAATGGCGGCAGTCAATCGCCTGCGGCCTGTTTGATGAAGAGAGTGGTCAGCGTGCAGAAGATGAAGGCCTGGATGCAGCCGCCGAACCAGTCGAAGTACAGGCTGGGAATGGCGGGAATGCCCACGGTCAGCCAGGGATAGCTGACGCCCAGGCAGGTGAGAACGCCCAGCACCCCCAAAATGGCGGCAATGATGCCCACCACGAAGGGGAACTTCTTCTTGGATTTTTTGCCCAGAACAATCAAAGCAGCCCCTGCGGCGGCAACCGCGATGCCAACGTACAGCTGGGAGCCCAGCAGATGGAACAGGGCGGCGCTGGCGGTGGTGAGGGCGGCATAGATCAGCGCGCTGATAACCGTGCCGGACAGGATGTTGCCGAAGTGACGGCAGGCCATGGACACGGGAGTGAACCACTCACTCA
>URVW01000105.1 GCA_900551435.1 uncultured Faecalibacterium sp. | reverse complement strand
TCTTGGACATCTTGCGGCCCTGACTGTCGCGGACGATGCCGTGGATGCAGACCGTATCGAACGGAGCCTTGCCGGTGTAAGCCAGACCGGAGAAGATCATGCGGCTGACCCAGAAGCCAATGATGTCATAGCCGGTGACCAGCGTATTGGTGGGATAGAAATACTTGAGGTCGGCGCTCTCCTCATTGGGCCAGCCCAGCGTGCTGAACGGCCACAGTGCCGAAGAGAACCAAGTATCCAGCGTATCGGGGTCCTGCGTGAAGTGGCTGCCGCCGCACTTGGGGCAGGTGCAGGGCATCTCCTTGGCCACGACGGTCTCGCCGCAGTCGTCGCAGTAGTAGGCCGGGATCTGATGGCCCCACCACAGCTGACGGCTGATGCACCAGTCGCGGGTATTCTTCATCCAGTTCATATAGTTCTTGGTGAAGCGCTCGGGGATGAACTTGATCTCGCCCTTTTCCACGCTCTCGATGGCGGGCTTTGCCAGCGGCTCCATCTTGACGAACCACTGTTTGGACACCATCGGCTCGATGGTGGAGTGGCAGCGGTAGCAGGTCCCGACTTCGTGCTTCAGCGGCTCGATCTCCTTCAGGAAGCCGCCGGCCTCCAGATCGGCCAGAATGGCCTTGCGGGCCTCGAGGGTGGTCATGCCGGCATACTTGCCGCAGTCCAACACCTGCGGCTCGTTGACGGTGTTCTTGCCCGCAGCGAACAGGGCATCGGCAGCGGCCTTGTCGGCAGCGCCGGTCATGTGGCCGTCGTAGGTGAACACGCGGACGATGGGCAGATCATGGCGCAGACCGACCTCAAAGTCGTTGGGGTCGTGGGCCGGGGTAATCTTGACGACACCGGTTCCCTTGGTCATGTCAGCGTGCTCGTCGCAGACGATGGGGATCTCCTTGTTCAGCAGGGGCAGGATGACATGGCAGCCGTGCAGATGAGCATAGCGGGGGTCGTCGCCGTTGATGGCGACGGCGGTATCGCCCAGCATCGTCTCGGGACGGGTGGTCGCCAGCTCCAGCATCTCGCCCGTCTCCTTGACGGGATAGAGCAGATGCCAGAAGTTGCCGTCCTTCTCCTCATACTCGACCTCAGCATCCGAGATGGAGGTGTTGCAGTGCGGACACCAGTTGACCATCCGGTTGCCGCGGTAGATCAGCTTCTTGTCGTACAGACGGACGAACACTTCCTTGACGGCGTCGGAGCAGCCCTCATCCATGGTGAAGCGCTCACGCTGCCAGTCGCAGCTCGTGCCGAGCTTCTTCAGCTGGCTGACGATACGGTTGCCGTACTTGGCCTTCCAATCCCATGCACGCTCGAGGAAGCCGTCGCGGCCGACCATCTCCTTGGTCAGGCCCTCGGCGCGCATGGCTTCCACGACCTTGGCCTCGGTGGCGATGGACGCATGGTCCGTGCCGGGGACCCACAGGGCGGCGTAGCCCTGCATCCGCTTGGTGCGGATCAGGACATCCTGCATGGTGTTATCCAGTGCATGGCCCATGTGCAGCTGGCCGGTGACGTTCGGCGGCGGCATCACGATGGTATAAGGTTTCTTGTCCGGGTCGGCTTCCGTGTGGAAATAGCCGCCGTCCAGCCAGAACTGGTAGATTCTGTCTTCCACCTGACTGGGATCGTACTGTTTTGCGAGTTCTTTCATAAGTTCCTCCCAAACGGTTGATGATGAAGTGGGACGAAAAAAGCCGTCCCACGGAACGTTCCATGGGACGGCTGTAATGTGCATTACACCGCGGTACCACCCAAATTGCACGAAGCTGTTTCCAGCGCCCGTGCCCCTTGATGCCCCGATAACGTGGGACAGGCCCGGAGGCGACTACTCTTGTTCCCCGCCTCTGCTCAAAAGTGACAGCGCACCGCTGCGGACTCACCGGCTTTCACCTGCCCCGGCTCTCTGGAACAGCCGCCCGCGATGCGCACTCTTTTTCCTCGCATTTATACCAAAGAATATAGCGGTTTTTGTGCGTTTTGTCAATATGTTTTTTGCAGAACAGCCCTTCTCCGTCAAGTCCTGACGGACGCCTGAAGTCTTTCGAGATTGGAAACGTTCGTGCTCCGCACTCATTCAAACACTTCTTCTTTCAGCCGCGCGATGAGCCGTTCCATCAGGGCCACACGGTTGAATGGAGTCATCAGATAGAAGCCGTCCGCATAGGGCAGGGCCTTGCGGGCCATCTTCAGGGAGATCTCCAAGCCCAGCTCCTCGCCCTGTGCGCGGTCCAGCCCTGCGAACTGCTGGATGATCTCCTCTTCCACATGGATGCCGTTGATCTCGTTCTCCATGAAAATGGCGTTCCGCTGGCTGACCACCGGCATGATGCCCGCCAGAATTTTGGCGCGGCTGCCCAGCGTCTCGCGGGTGCGGCGGAGGTTCTCCACAGCCTGCTCCGACAGCACCGGCTGGGTCAGGAAGCCGGACATGCCGTTTTCCAGCTTTTCGCCCGCACGGCGCAGTTCCACATCAAAATTACGGGCGTTCAGGTTCAAAGCCCCGAACACCGTCATTGGCGAGGGCATCTCGCGGCCTTCTCCGGCCAGCGAGACGATATACTGCGCCAGCTTGCGGGAGTTGAACTGATACACGTTCTTCACCTCATCCCGCTCTGCCGTGGGGATGGGGTCGCCGGTGATCGCCAGCACCTCCCGCACGCCCTCGGCGTACAGGCCCAGCAGCAGCGCCTTGGTGGCGTTCAGGTTGCGGTCGCGGCAGGTCATATGGGGCAGCGTGCACATGCCCAACTCCCGATGCACCCGGCATGCCACCAGCGAAGAATCCATCCGCGCCTGTGCGATGGGGCAGTCGGCGATGGTCAGCAGGTCGGCTCCGGCAGCTTGCAGCTTCCGTGCGCCGTCCAGATAGCCGGTCAGGTCCGCATTGCGGGGCGAATCCAGCTCGATGGCGATGACTTTTTCGCCCGCATTCAGCTTTTTCAGAAAGGCGTCCTCGTTTTCCACCGTCTTTTCCCCGGCGGTGGAAATTTCCGTGTGCGGCGCGGCCAACTGCTGTTCCGGCAGGGCGTCCAGCTCGGCCCGCAGGGCCGCGATATGGGCCGGGGTCGTGCCGCAGCAGCCGCCCAGAATGCGCACAGTCCCTTCTGCGGCCAGCTGGCTCAGCTCTTTTGCGAAATATTCCGGCTTTCCCTGATACCGCACCTGCGTCCGGGTCACCACGGGATAGCCCGCGTTGGGCATGACCGACAGCGGCAGCGCCCCGCCGCTCAGCTGCTTGGCCAGCGTCCGCATCGCGCCGGGGGCGGACACGCAGTTCAGGCCCACGGCATCCACACAGCCGCTCTCGGCCATCCGGCGGACGAGGTCCTTACAGTACAGGCCCTCGCGGGTGTAGCCGTCCGGCAGGACCGCAAACGACACCAGCACAAAGGCATCCGGCACGTTCTCTTTCACGGCGCGGACGGCATCCAGCACGCCCGCGTCGGAACTCAGCGTCTCGAACAAAAAGTTCTTCGCGCCAAGTGTGCAGAACCGCTCTGCGACCATTTTGTAGACCTCCGCCGCCGGGAGAGCTTCGGTATCCGGGGCAGGGCCAAGGTCCGCAAAGGCAGCGGCTCCCGCTTCTGCGGCAGCCTGTGCCGCCAGCTTCCAGCCGGCCTCTGCCAGCGCTTCCCACTCGGAGCTGTGCGCCGCCGCCATCCGGGGAAGCCCGAACGTGTTCGTCTTGATAGCATCCGCCCCGGCGGCCAGATATTCCCGGTGGACCGCCAGCACGCCTTCGGGGTCGAGGACGTTCGCCTGTTCGCAGTCCGTGCCGGGGGCTGCTTTATAATATGTACCCATGCCGCCATCGAACAGCAGCGGCTTGCGGGTCAGAAATGTTGCGATCTCAGACATGGTAAAGCTCCTTTTCCTATAAAAGCACTTGGGATTTAAGTTTAACGTAGATTCCGGGCTTGTCAAGCATTTTTTGCCCTTTCCGGCGCGGTTTTGCTTGCACCCAAGCCGATTTTGTGCTATCCTATGCGTAACTTTCAGAGCAAGGAGTGATAAATCATGCGCCATGCCGGCACGCAGGAGATCGAAACGCCGCGGCTGATCTTACGCCGCCTTGGCCCGGAGGACGCCGGGATGATGTACGAAAACTGGGCCAACGACCCACAGGTGACCCGTTTTCTGCGGTGGGAGCCGCACAAGAATGCGGCCGAGACCCGCGAGCTGCTGACCGCGTGGGCTATGCTTTATCCGAATGGAGATTACTACCAGTGGGGCATCGTAGAAAAGGCCACCGGACAGCTGTTCGGTTCCATCAGCATTTTCACATCCAGCTCCGCCGAACCGGCACGCGACCCTTGGCCCGGTTTTGACCACACGAACGGCGTGTGGGAAGTGGGCTACTGCATCGGCAGAGCGTGGTGGAACCAAGGCTTCACCACCGAAGCCCTCCGCGCTGTTGTAGAATACTGGTTCAAAAATACAGACAGTAGTTGGCTTTCTTGCTGCCATGCCCGCGAAAACCCCGCCAGCGGCAGAGTCATGACCAAGGCGGGCTTCGTCTACGACCACGATGCCGAGTACCACAAATTCGACGGGACGGCCATCTCCTGCAAATGCTATGCACTGACACGGGAACACTATGATACGCTCCTCCGTCCGTGACGGAGAGCCATTTACGTTTTACAGAGAGGTATATTTTGAGCGAACTTTACGATATTTTGGTAGAAACGCCCCCTACGAAGGTCATCCTTCTGGCACTGGATCAGGGCTTGTGGGACTGCGAACGCAGTCTGGCAGAGCTGTCCGCCCTGTGCGAAGCCAACCACATGGAAGCCGTCGCGCAGGTGACCCAGAAGCGCCAGACCCCCGAGACCGGCATCGTGCTGGGCAGCGGCAAGCTGGAAGAAGCCCATCTTGCCGCCGAAGAGCTGGGGGCCGAGTGCGCCGTGTTTGACGGCGAGCTGACCGGAAGCCAGATCCGCAACATCTCCACCGCGCTGGGCGGCTTGGAGGTCATCGACCGCA
>URVW01000104.1 GCA_900551435.1 uncultured Faecalibacterium sp. | reverse complement strand
GACAGGTTCATGACCTCGTCCAGCTCCAGACTGACCAGCAGGACGGCCTTGCCCTTGTCGCGCTCTGCCACGATCTGGCGGTGGATGTATTCGATGGCGCCGACGTCCAGACCGCGGGTGGGCTGAACCGCCACCAGAAGCTTCGGGTCCTTATCGATCTCGCGGGCGATGATGGCTTTCTGCTGATTGCCGCCGGACATGCTGCGCACGATGGTCGCGCTGCCTTGACCGCTGCGGACGTCATACTGCTTGATCAGCTTGTCCGAATACTCGCGCACCTTGTCGCTCCGGATAAAGCCGTTCTTCTGGAACTCCGGCTGCCAGTAGCGCTGCAGCACGATGTTGTTTTCGAGGCTGTAATCCAGCACCAGACCATGCTTGTGGCGGTCCTCCGGGATATGGCTCATGCCGTCCTTGGAGCGCTGGCGGATGGATTCGTTCGTGATATCCTTGCCGTCCAGCGTGATCTTGCCGGAATTGAACTTTTCCAGACCAGTCAGGCCATAGACGAACTCGGTCTGGCCGTTGCCCTCGATGCCCGCCAGACAGACGATCTCGCCCGCGCGGACTTGGAACGAAACGTTCTTGACCGAATCCTTCTTGTGCTGGGCGTTGTGCATGGTGACGTTCTCCACGTCCAGCACGACAGTTCCCGGCTTCGACGGCTTTTTATCGACCTGAAGCTGGACATCGCGGCCGACCATCATGCGGGAAAGCTCTTCCTTGGTGGTGTCGGCGATGTCCACTGTGCCCATATACTTGCCCTTGCGCAGGACGGTGCAGCGGTCGGCGACCGCCATGATCTCGTTGAGCTTGTGGGTGATGAAGAGGATGGACTTGCCTTCCTTTTTGAAGCCGCGCATGATCTCCATCAGCTCGTCGATCTCCTGCGGCGTCAGAACAGCCGTCGGCTCGTCGAAGATCAGGATCTCGTTGTCGCGGTAGAGCATCTTCAGGATCTCAACGCGCTGCTGCATACCGACCGAGATATCGCTGATCAGGGCGTCGGGATCCACGCGCAGACCGTACTTTTCGCTCAGGGCCATGACCTTCTTGCGGGCCTCGGCCTTCTGCAAAAAGCCCAGCTTGTTCGGCTCAACGCCCAGAATGATATTGTCCAGAACGCTGAAGCATTCCACCAGCTTGAAGTGCTGGTGCACCATGCCGATGCCCAATGCATTTGCATCATTCGGGTTGCGGATGGCGACCTCCTTGCCGTTCTTGAGGATCTTGCCCTGTTCCGGCTGATACAGGCCAAACAGAACGCTCATCAGCGTGCTCTTGCCCGCGCCGTTCTCGCCCAACAGAGCGTGCACCTCGCCTTTGCGCAGTTGCAGGGTGATATCATCGTTTGCCTTGATGCCAGGGAATTCCTTGGTAATGTGGAGCATCTCGATTACAAAATCCTCTGCCAATCTGCTCACTCTCCTTTCGTGCCGTTTCGACACCTATACTATTCTAAGTACCATTATACCGTATTTTTGCCGTTTTGCACACTTCTTTTTGAATTTTTAAGGAACAGACCTCTTAAAAGTATTACTTTTGTGCAAATTATCCAGTTTTTCGAGAGAGATTTTTCCACAAAAGGCTGCAAAAAAGACCCCTCTGCGGTCGGATTCCAGCCGCAGAGGGGTCCATGATGCTTGATGCAGCAGCCTGTCACTCAGGCCGCGTCCAGTTTACTGGATGTAGTTGACGGTGGTGAACTCGCTGACGGTGGGCTTGGTAGCGTCGTCGGAGCTGTTGTCAACGGTGATCTCGCCGGAAGCGATCTTGGTCTTGACTTCCTCGTACTCATCCTTGGTGAAGGACTCGAAGTTCCAGCTGTCGTCAGCGGTGGGCAGACCGATGTAGTCGCCATCCTCCAGACCGAAGTTGCCGTTGGAAGCAGCGATGTCGCTCCATGCGCCAGCCTCGATATCGCTCAGAGCGGTCTCAACTGCAGCGGACAGGCCCTTCATTGCGGAGGTGATGAACGGGTTGTAAGCGTAAGTGCCGTCAGCCACGCCGTTTGCGCCGATGTAGTTCTGGTCAACGTCAACGCCGATGACATAGCCGTTGTTCTTCAGAGCAGCCTCAACAGCAGAGGTGTAGATGCCGCCGCCGCAAGCAAAGACGACCTGCGTGCCGTTGGAGTACCAGCCCTCCATACGAGAGGTGATGTTTGCATCGCCGTAGAACTGGCCGCCGTAGAAGTAGTTGATCTCGATGTTCTGGCCCAGCTCCTGAGCAGCAGCGTCAGCGCCCTGCACGAAGCCATAGCCGTAACGGATAACTGCGGGAACAGCCATGCCGCCGAGGAAGCCCAGCTTGGTCTTGCCGTCTTTTGCGATGGCGTAGCCAGCCAGATAACCTGCCTGCTCCTCCTTGAAGGTGATGCAGTAGCAGTTTGCGGGGATGGTGTCCGTGCCGATATCGCCCTGAGTGACGTCGATGGCGATGAACTTGACATCGGGATACTGATCAGCAGCCCATGCCAGAGAAGCACCGTACAGGTAGCCGACGCAGACGATGACCTCAGCGCCGTCGTTGACAGCCTGACGGATCATGGTCTCACGATCCTCATCGGAAGCGTCAGCCTCGGGGATGTAGTACTGGCAGTCATCACCCATGTAGCCGGAAACTGCGCTCCAGCAAGCCTGATTGAAGCTCTCGTCATCGATCGTGCCGGTATCGCAGGTCAGAGCGACCTTTACGATCTTGCCAGCAGCCTCAGAACCAGCAGCAGAAGCTGCGGTAGAGGAAGCAGCAGAAGAAGCCGTGCTGGTAGAAGAGGAAGAGCCACCGCAAGCGGTCAGAGCAGCGGCAGCAGCTGCAGCGCCCGCCACAGCCAGAAAGTTACGACGAGAAATCATCATAAGAAAAGTCTCCTTTTATGTGTACACAAACTTACGTTTTATGATCCAAATGTGCGCTCTGGCACATTTACTGACACAAGTATAGCCGGGAAGTGTGAGGAAAGCAAGGAATTTCCGATTACAAAATCTTTACAGATTTTTTGTAAAATTCGCGTAAAAGTCGTACTTTTTATCCGATTTTTCGCTTTTCTCCGCCCCAAAGGTTCATTCTTCCACAGCCTTGTTGCCCGCCACGTTCGAGGGGCCGAACCCGAACGGCAGCAGCTCGTCCATGCTGCGCTCAATGAAATCGTCCGGCGTCTTGGCCATGATGACATTCAGTTCCGGCCCGCCGAACTCGAACAGCGCCTGACGGCAGACGCCGCAGGGGGACGTGATCTGCTTGTTCACCTCGCCGCGGCGTGCGCCCACAACGGCGATGTCGGTGAACTTGGTCACACCTTCGCTCACCGCCTTGAACAGCGCGGTGCGCTCGGCACAGCTGGTGGGGGTAAAGGCTGCATTTTCCACGTTACAGCCCGTGAACACCCGGCCGTCCTCCGCGCGCAGGGCCGCGCCCACCATAAAGTCGGAGTACGGCACATAGGCTCCTTCCCGGGCCTTCAGCGCCATCCGGATGAGTTCTTTCTTTTCGTCCAAGGTCAGTTTTGTCATGATGAAGTCTCCTTTTCGTGTAAGCTGTAAACGAATCGATCGCCCTCTGTTGGAAGAAAGCCGATGGATTCGAACATTTTCCGTGACTGCGTGTTGAACGCATAGATTTCTGCAAAGCATTCCGGATATCCTTTTTTCCGTGCAAGCTCCAGAATTTTTTCGGCGACGCTGCGCCCGATGTGCCGGTTCTGATATTCTTTGCAGATCACGATGGAAATTTCTCCACTCGTCTGCAAACAGACATCTCCGCAGAGCGTCCCTTCAAACTCAATATAGAATATATCTCCATGACTGTCCAGATACTGATACATAGTTTTCAAAATGGACAGGTCATAAATACGGTCTTGGTTGTCCACCTGATGACACAGCTCTGCATCCTGATACCATGGAAGCGCCGCATCGTACGCTGGATAGTACGGCACAAGGCGGAGAGACGGGTTAATTATGATTGGTTCTTTTTGTTTCTTCGTTGCTTCTCCCTCCCCGTTTTCAAGATTTCTCTAATTCTCTCTAATTCAAAGTATAACCCATTCTGCAAATTCACGCAAGTTTTCCCTTTGTTTTCAATTTTGTAATGAAAATCCTTGCATTTTTCATTACAAATGCATATAATAGAATTGTAAAGGAGGATGAGTTCTATGGCAAATGCAGTCAATGTGAATTTTCGGATGGACCCCGATCTGAAACGCAGCATGGAAGAAGTCTGCTCCGAGATGGGGCTTTCGATGACGACCGCTTTCACGATTTTTGCAAAAAAGGTCTCGCGGGAGCACCGGATTCCCTTTGAAGTTTCCGCCGACCCCTTCTATTCGGAAAGCAACATCAATCATCTTCGTCAGATCGTCCACGACATCGACACCGGAAAAGCGAAGCTCACCGAGCACGACCTGATCGAGGTGGAGTAAATGAAACTGCTTTGGGAAGAGGAAGCATGGGAGGATTACTGTCTTTGGCAGACGCGGGACAAAAAACTGCTGAAGCGGATCAACGCGCTCATCAAAGATATCCAGCGAAATTGCTATGAAGGAATCGGAAAGCCCGAGCCTTTGAAAGGCGATCTCAGTGGATGGTGGAGCCGCCGAATCGATGACACACACCGAATCGTCTATAAAGAACAGGATGGCAATATCATTATTGCATCTTGCTTCGGTCATTATAATGACACCTGAAAAGAGGGCCGCTGCCATGAGCAGCGGCCCTCTCCTATTTTGCAAAAGCTTCTTAATACTCTGCGCCCAGAGCGACCTTCATCATATCGGTAAAGCTCTTCTGGCGCTGTTCTGCGGTGGTGATCTCGGGCGAGACGAAGCTGTCCGAGATGGTCAGCAGACAGGCGGCGTTCTTGCCGAGGACCTGTGCGTTGGCGAACAGCGCATAGCTCTCCATCTCGACGCAGAGGCAGCCGCGCTCGTCACGCAGCTTTTCCCAATAGGTGGGCTTGTCGTCGGAGGGCTGGCGGTAGAACACATCCGAAGAGTGGATGTTGCCCTCGATGAGGGGGATGCCCTGCTTCTTGGCGGAAGCACGGAGCTTCTCGTTCAGGCTCTCGCTGGGCAGGGCGATGTCCTTGTCGAAGCCGCTCTGGACCCGCGCATAGTTGGACTCGCTGACGGCTCCCGTGGACAGCACGACGTCGAACAGCTTGGCCTTTTCGGTGTAGCTGCCCGCCGAGCCGATGCGGATGATGTT
>URVW01000103.1 GCA_900551435.1 uncultured Faecalibacterium sp. | reverse complement strand
AAGCGCTGGGGAGGGCATGGAATGCCCTTTGCTTGCGGGAAAAAGCTCCCGCGCCACCGGCTGCTGTTGCCCGGAGATGCGGCAATCCGAAACTTCTTGTTTACATTATAAAATAATTGTGCTATACTGAGCAAGAAAGCACAACTATTGGTGGTTCAAAAGTGAAACCACAAAAAACGGAAAGGAGAACGCGGCAATGGCAGACGAGACCTTTCATCTGGTGTCAAACTACGCCCCGACGGGTGACCAGCCGCAGGCGATCCAGCAGCTGGTGGAGGGCGTCGAGCGCGGCGACCGCTGCCAGACCCTTTTGGGCGTGACGGGCAGCGGCAAGACCTTCACCATGGCAAACGTCATCGCTCAGTGCAACCGCCCCACACTGGTGCTGGCCCACAACAAAACGCTGGCGGCGCAGTTGTGCACCGAGTTCCGGTCGTTCTTCCCAGACAACGCGGTGGAATACTTTGTTTCCTACTACGACTACTATCAGCCGGAAGCCTATATCCCCAGCACGGATACCTATATTGAAAAGGACAGCGCCATCAACGACGAGATCGACCGTCTGCGCCACTCGGCGACGGCGGCGCTGTCGGAACGGCGGGATGTCATCATTGTGGCGTCGGTGTCCTGCATCTACTCGCTGGGCGACCCCATCGATTACCGCAGCATGGTCATCAGCCTCCGCCCCGGCATGGAAATGGAGCGGGACGAGCTGTGCAAACGGCTCGTGACGCTGCAATATGAACGAAACGACATCAATTTTATCCGCAACAAATTCCGTGTCCACGGCGACACGGTGGACATCTATCTGGCCTATATGAGCGATCTGGCCATCCGGGTGGAGTTTTTTGGGGACGAGATCGACCGCATCATTGAGTTCAACCCGGTCACCGGGACCAAGCAGAATGTGGTCAAGCATGTCGCCATCTTCCCGGCCAGCCACTACATCGTCAGCGCCGAGAAAAAGGCCAAGGCCATCGAAAAGATCCGCGCGGAATGCGACGCGCAGGTCAAGCAGTTCACGTCCGAGGGCAAACTCATCGAGGCCCAGCGCATCCAGCAGCGGACCAACTACGACATTGAGATGCTGACTGAGGTTGGCATGTGCAAGGGCATCGAGAACTATTCGGCGGTGCTGTCGGGCCGTGCTCCGGGCAGCATGCCGACGACGCTGCTGGATTATTTCCCGGAGGATTTTTTGCTCTTCGTGGACGAGAGCCATGTCACTCTGCCGCAGGTGCGCGCAATGTACGGCGGTGACTACGCCCGCAAGAAAACGCTGGTGGAGTACGGGTTCCGTCTGCCATCGGCGTTCGACAACCGCCCGCTCAAGTTCGAGGAAGTAGAGTCGAAGCTGAACCAGATCGTGTTCGTTTCGGCGACCCCCGGCGAGTATGAGCGCAAAAACAGCACCCAGATCGCCCAGCAGGTCATCCGGCCCACCGGCCTTCTGGACCCGCTGATCTCAGTGCGCCCGGTCGAGGGGCAGGTGACCGACCTTCTGGGCGAGATCAACGCCCGTACGGCAAAAAATGAGCGCGTCCTTGTGACGACGCTGACCAAGAAAATGGCCGAGGACCTGACCGACTTCCTGACAGAACAGGGCATCAAGGTCAAGTATATGCACCACGAGGTGGATACCTTCGAGCGGATGGAGATCATCAAGGACCTGCGGCTCGGTTCCATCGACGTGGTGGTGGGCATCAACCTTCTGCGCGAGGGTCTGGACCTGCCCGAAGTCAGTCTGGTGGCCATTCTGGACGCCGACAAGGAGGGCTTTCTGCGCAGCGAAACGAGTCTCATCCAGACCATCGGCCGTGCGGCCCGTAACGCCGAAGGTCTGGTCATCATGTATGCAGATGAAGTCACTGACAGCATGGACCGCGCCATCACCGAGACGGAGCGCCGCCGTGCCATCCAGATGGCCTACAACGAGGCCCATGGCATCGTGCCCAAGACCATCGTGAAAGCCATCCCGGATTCCATTGAGATCAGCGACAAGGCTGAGAACGCGAAGCGGAACACCCGCCGGATGGGCAAACTGGAACGCGAAGCCGCCATCGACCGCCTGACCCGCGAGATGAAGGAAGCGGCCAAGCTGTTGGAATTTGAACATGCGGCGTTCCTGCGTGACCAGATCGACCGTCTGCGCCGGGGCGAGAATCCCACCGTGGATTCCTCCGCCGAGACGGAGCGCAAGCAAAATCACGCACAGACACAAAGAAGAGGGAGAAAATACCTTGGCAAACGATAAGATCGTCATCAAAGGGGCACGGGAGCACAACCTGAAAAACGTGAATCTGACTCTCCCGCGCGAAAAACTGATCGTTATGACCGGCCTGTCCGGCTCGGGCAAGTCGAGCCTTGCGTTCGATACCATCTATGCCGACGGCCAGCGCCGGTATGTCGAGAGCCTGTCCAGCTATGCCCGGATGTTTCTGGGCCGGATGGACAAGCCCGATGTGGACGAGATCACCGGCCTGTCGCCGGCCATCTCCATCGACCAGAAAACCACGAGCCACAACCCCCGTTCCACCGTGGGCACGGTGACGGAAATTTACGATTATCTGCGTCTTTTGTACGCCCGCGTGGGCGTGCCGCACTGTCCGGTCTGCGGGCGGGTCATCAGCCAGCAGACCGTGGACGAGATGGTGGACGCCGTTCTGAAGCTGGAAGAGGGGACGAAGTTCCAGATTCTGGCTCCTGTGGTGCGCCAGCGCAAGGGAACCCAGCAGAAAGAGCTGGATGCTGCGCGGCGGGGCGGCTATTCCCGCGTCCGCATCGACGGCAATCTGTACGACCTCGATGAAGAGATCACGCTGGAAAAGAACGTCAAGCACACCGTCGAGATTATCGTGGACCGCCTTGCCATGCGCAAGGGCATCCGCGGACGACTGGCGGATTCGCTGGAAACGGCGCTGGCGCTGACCGGCGGCATCGCGGAAGTGGATGTCATCGGCGGCGAGTGCATGACCTTCAGCCAGAACTTTGCCTGTCCGGAACACGGCATCTCCATCAGCGACCTGTCGCCCCGGCTGTTCTCTTTCAATAACCCGCTGGGCGCCTGCGAAAAGTGCACCGGTTTGGGGACTTTTATGCGGGTGGACGAGGAGCGCATCCTGCCTAACCGGAACCTGAGCATCCGGCAGGGAGCCATCAAGGCCAGCGGCTGGTATTACGCCGAGGGCAGCGTCAGCGAGATGTACTATTTGGGCTTGGGCAAAAAGTACGGTTTCACGCTGGATACACCCATCAAAGACATGAGCACCGAGGCCGTAAACGCGCTGCTGTACGGCACGAACGGAGAAAAAATTGAGATGCACCGCACCAATGAATTTGGCAGCGGCGTCTACTACAATACGTTTGAGGGCATCGTGGAGAACCTCGAGCGCCGCTTCCGCGAGACGAACAGCGAGTGGATGAAAGAAGAGATCGGCAGCTTTATGTCCGGCGTGGAGTGCCCGGACTGCCACGGCCGCCGCCTGAAGCCGGTGGTGCTGGCGGTGACCATCGGGGACAAAAATATCAGCGAGTTCTGCGAAATGTCCATCCGCGACGAGCTGAAATTTATCGCAGAAAATGAGCCGAACCTGACCGAAAAGCAGAAGCAGATCGGCGGGCAGATCATGAAAGAAATCAAGAACCGCTTGCAGTTCTTGCAGAGCGTCGGTCTGGATTACCTGACGCTGGCGCGTTCGGCCGGAACGCTGTCCGGCGGCGAGAGCCAGCGCATCCGCCTGACCACCCAGATCGGCAGCGCACTGTCCGGTGTGCTGTATGTTCTGGACGAGCCGAGCATCGGTCTGCACCAGCGCGACAACGATAAGCTCATTGCAACGCTGAAAAATCTCCGGGACCTCGGCAATACGGTCATCGTGGTCGAGCACGACGAGGACACCATGCGGAGCGCGGACTATATCGTGGACGTGGGACCCGGTGCGGGCGTCCACGGCGGCGAGATCGTGGCGGCGGGCAGCGTGAAGGACATCTGCAAGGCCAAGCGGAGCATCACCGGCGACTATCTGTCGGGCCGCAAGCGCATTGCTGTGCCCGAAACGCGCCGCACGGGCAACGGGAATTTCATGACTGTGAAGGGCGCACGCGAAAATAACCTGCGCAACATCGATGTGAAATTCCCGCTGGGTGAATTTATCTGCGTGACGGGTATTTCCGGTTCGGGCAAGTCGAGCCTCATCAATGAGATCTTGTACAAAACGCTGGCCTGTGAGCTGAACGGTGCACGCTCCCGCGCGGGCAAGTGCGACAGTGTGGAAGGGCTGGAATTTGTCGATAAGGTCATCGGCATTGACCAGCAGCCCATCGGCCGCACGCCGCGTTCCAACCCGGCGACCTATACAGGCGTGTTCAACGATATCCGTGCGGTCTTTGCCGAGACGCAGGACGCCAAAATGCGCGGCTACGGCCCGAGACGGTTCAGCTTCAACGTCAAGGGGGGCCGCTGCGAAGCCTGCGAGGGCAACGGTATTTTGCAAATTGAAATGCACTTCCTGCCGGATGTGTATGTCCCGTGCGAGGTCTGCAAGGGCGCACGCTACAACCGCGAAACGCTGGAAGTCAAATATAAGGAAAAGACCATCTCCGACGTCCTGAATATGACGGTCGAGGAAGCGGTGGTGTTCTTCGCGAATCAGCCGAAAATTGCCCGCAAGCTGCAGACGCTGATGGATGTTGGCTTGGGTTATGTGACGCTGGGGCAGAGCGCAACGACGCTGTCCGGCGGCGAAGCGCAGCGCGTCAAACTGGCCAATGAGCTGGCCCGCCGCAGCACGGGCAAAACGGTGTATATCCTCGACGAGCCGACCACTGGTCTGCACATCGCTGATGTTCACCGCCTGATCGAGGTCCTGCAAAAGCTCGTAGATGCGGGCAATACCGTCATCGTCATCGAGCACAATCTGGACCTCATCAAATGTGCGGACCACATCATCGACCTCGGCCCCGAGGGCGGCAGCGCGGGCGGCCTGATCGTCGCCGAGGGCACGCCGGAAGCCGTGGCCGAGGTGGAAAGCAGCTTTACCGGACAGTATCTGAAGCCACTGCTGGAAAAAGACAAGCTTCTGCGCCAGCAGGAGGCGGAAGCGGCTCCCGCAGAAAAGAAACCGGCCGCAAAAGCGAAAAAGAAATGACGCGCTCCCGCTGATTTTACAAAAATCCAAAAAATCTTCAAAAAACTGTTGACAAACACCCTCCTTTCGCGTATAATGTTTCCTGTCGCCACGCTTCGGTAGGGAGGCGGACGCGATATCCGGGTGTAGCGCAGTTTTGGTAGCGCGCTTGAATGGGGTTCAAGAGGC
>URVW01000102.1 GCA_900551435.1 uncultured Faecalibacterium sp. | reverse complement strand
GCGACCTGCACCAGTACGGCGGCTGGACCCCGCTGACCGATGTGCTGCAGATGACTGCCATCGACAACAATGTTGTTCAGGCGACCCGCATTCTGGCCAGTCAGGCCGGCCGTACCATGGACAGCATCACCCGCGATGTGCTGGCGGGCGGCACGAACGTCATCTACGCCCCCAAGAAGGCCGCAGACGGCACGGAGACTGCCGTGACCAGCCGCGCTTCGCTGGACAAGACCTGCACCCTGACCCCGAAGCTGTTCTTTCAGGCGGCGGCACAGCTGGGCGCGATGAACGCGGACCCCATCGGCGACAGCTACATCGCCATCATCCACCCCTACGCGGCCTACGACCTCAAGACCAGCAAGGAGTTCATTGAGGTGCACAAGTACGCCGACCCCGAGACCATGTTCCGCGGCGAGATCGGCAAGCTGGGCAATATCCGCTTCATCGAGACCAGCGAGGCTAAAATTTGGAAGGACTCCACCTGCCCCAGCGGTCTGGCCGTGTTCGGCACTCTGGTGCTGGGTGCGCACGCCTACGGCGTCACTGAGCTGGAAGGCGGCGGTCTGGAACACATCGTCAAGCAGCTGGGCTATGGCGACGACCCGCTGAACCAGCGCGCTTCCGTGGGCTGGAAGGGCATGCGCGCGGCAGAGCGTTTGGTGGAGCAGTATATGATCCGCATTGAGAGCGTGTCCAGCTACTCGGCCAATGCGGCAGCCAACTGAGAAGGAGGAACCGATGGCAGAAAAGAAGAATGTCCGCATCCGGCTGTTCAAGGATAACAGCCGGTACAAGGAGGACCTGTTCGTGAGCGTGAACGGCGTGAACTACAAAATTCGCCGGGGCGTGGAGGTCGAAGTTCCGCCCGAGGTGGCGGAGGTGCTGGAACACAGCCAGATGCAGGACGAGCGGACCGCCGCCCGCATCGCGGCAGCTGAAAACGCCGCACAGTGACCGAACGATGACAGCGGCCCGGCCGGAACGCTCCGGCCGGGCCTTTTTGGAAAACGAAAGGAGGAGCTATGACAGCAGGACAGGTTTTGGAACGCGCGGCCCAGCTGCGTCCCGGCTGCAAAATTCCGGACGAAACACGCCGCCGCTGGCTCTGCGAAGAGGATGCCATGCTGCGGGAACAGTATTTCCGCAAGAGCGGCGCGGACGCCTACGAAGCCGCAGGGGCCGACCTTGCGTGGGACGAGAACGGACTTCTGGATGAGACAGTGATGTTAGTTCCTGTGCCGTTCGATACCCTGTATCCGCACTATCTCTGTGCGCGGATGGACGCGGCGCTGGGCGAAATGGACCGATACGCCGGAGAACAGGCACAATACAACGCGGCATTGAGCGAACTGGCGGTCTGGCTGCGGCAGAATGCGATGCCCCGCCGCAGGACCCGCTGGCGCTGGTAAGGAGGAAGATCAATGATCCTGACGAACCGGACCGGCCTGAAGAACACCCGCACCCTGCTGCGGGCCTTCGGCGGTCTGAATGAAACGTACAGCTGCACCGAGGCCGAATACAGCAGCGGCAGAAACTTTTCGGCGCGGAACTATCCGGCCCTGAGCACCCGAAGCCCCCGCCGCCGTCTGCGGGCCGTGGCGGCCATGAACGGCATGTATCATCTGAACGGACTTCTGGTCGTTTCGGGGCGGGATCTGATCTATAATCCGGACGAGACGCCCCAGAAGGCCAGCTTTGTGTGGAACGCCGTGTCGGACAGCCGAAAGACCATGGTGGGCATGGGCACGAAGGTGCTCATCTTCCCGGACAAGGTGGCCTTTGACACCAAGGACCTGTCGGTGACGAATCTGGGAGCAGAGTGGAAGCTGGGCAGCAGGACCGTCACCCTGACGCCCTGCGATGCGGCGGGCAAGACCTACACCGTGACCCGGCGCGGGACCAAAGAGCCGGAGGACCCAGATGACGGGACCCTGTTCCTGAAACTGAACGACCAGAAGGAACCCTACAGCAGCGAAAATATTCTGGAGATCTACAGCGCGGCATCCGGGAATTGGTCCACCATTGAGCTGAACTACTGCAAACTGGAAGCGGAGGGCATCGGCAAGGACTTTGCGGTCTGGGATACCGTGACCCTGAGCGGCATGAGCGGCGCAGAAGAGCACTTGAAAGGGCTGGACGGTGACCACATTTTGTATGCTAAGGGCGACGACTGGCTTCAGATCGAACTGGACCCCGGCGGGAAGTTGTTTTACGGCGTGATGAACAAGACCGCAGATACGATCAACTGGATCGGCATCGACGGGATGGGCGCGGCCCGGAAGGACGACAAGCGGGAGCTTGCGCTGGAACGGCGGGTCCCGGACCTCGATTTCCTGACCGAGTGCGACAACCGGGTGTGGGGATGCGCTAAGAAGGAGAACGTCATTTACGGCTGCAAGCTGGGCGACCCGACCAACTGGTTCTCCTATCGCGGCATCGCGGAGGACAGCTATGCCGTGACCGTGGGCAGCGACGGCGAATTTACCGGCGCGGCGACCTGTATGGGCTATGCACTGTTCTTTAAGGAGAATACCCTGCACAAGCTCTACGGTTCGAAGCCGTCGGATTTTCAGCTCAGTTCTATCCGCTGCCGGGGCGTGGCCCGCAACGCCGCCCGAAGTCTCTGCGTGCTGAACGAGACGCTCTATTATCTGTCGCCGGACGGTGTGATGGAGTGGGACGGCAGTCTGCCCGCCAAAGTTTCGGACAAGCTGGATACTTCCCGGCTGGCGAATGTCCAGTCCGCCGTGGGCGGGGCGCTGGATGGCCGGTACTATCTCCACATCGAGCGGGACGACGGCACGGAACAGGAAAAGCGGCTTCTGGTCTACGATACCGAGCGCCGTCTCTGGCAGGAAGAGGATGTCTGCTCCTACGAGATGACGAGCACGGGTGGACAGCTGTATCTCTGGGATGGCGAGGCCCTCTGGGCTGCAGACCCCAGCCGCGAGAGCGACTGGAAGAACACGAGCGGCGTGGAAGAGAAGATCGCATTCGAACTGGCGACCGGTGAAATCGGGCTGGACGGGGCCGAGGACCGGTATCTGTCCCGCCTGACCCTGCGGATGGAAGCTGAATGCGACAGCACCGTGGAACTGGAAGTCAGCTATGACAGCGGACCGTGGGAGCCGGTGGAGACATGGAACCTTTCCGGCCCGCAGAAAAATTTTGATGTCAGCTTTGCGCCCCGGCGCTGCGGCACGCTGCGGCTGCGGCTCCACGGTGAGGGACAGATCACTCTGCGCAGTCTGGCGCGGACCGTTGCTTCGGCGCAGGGCGGCATCATCGAACAGGAGGTGTGAAGATGGCAAGCATCAACGGACTGAGCAAGCTGGGACTGCCCAAGCTCAGCGAGAACATGGACCCGCAGGACGCCCGCGCGCTGCGAAATTATCTCTACCAGATGCAGGAACAGCTGCAATACGTCCTGAGCAATCTGGACACCGAAAATCTATCGGAGGAGCTGGGCGCAAAACTGCGCGGCCTCCAGTGAGAAGGGAGAATCTATGGCAAACAAGAAAAACTACTCCACCGAGGGGCTGAACAACCGGCAGGAGGTGCAGGACGCACTGGCATCGACGTCGTATCAGCCCTCGCAGGAGGTGACCGACGCCGAAAATGCGCTCCGCCAGTGGCAGGAGAACCGCCCCGGCGCATATGAGAGCCGCTATCAGGACCAGATCGATGCGGCGCTGAAGGACCTGACCGCAAAGAGGGACTTCAGCTATAACTACGCCGAGGACCCGCTGTATCGGCAGTATGCACAGGCCTATACCCAGAACGCGCACAACGCCAGCGCGGATGCCGCGGCACAGGCGGCGGCGCTGACCGGTGGTTACGGCTCGAGCTATGCCGCCAGCGTGGCTCAGCAAGCCTACCAGCAGCAGATGAACGCACTGAATCTGGCCATCCCGACCCTGTATCAGCTGGCGCTGGATACTTACGACAGCAGCGGCGACGCGCTGGTTTCGAAGCTGGACCAGCTCAGCGCGCAGGAACAGAACGCACAGGGACTGTACAATCAGGAGCTGTCGGATTATTATACCCAGCTGGAACAGCTGGGCGATGCCTACAACAGCGCCTATCAGCAGGACTACGGCCAGTATCAGGATTACCTGAGCCGTCTGGATGCCCTGTACAGCAACTATTCCAATCAGGAACAGCAGGAGAACGCGAAGAAACAGCAGACCTTCAACAACGTCATGAAGGTGCTGGGCATGGTCGGCGATGCCGTCCAGTTGGCGATCTCGGGCACAACGGGTCTTGGCTCGCTGGCAAGCACGCTGCTGAACACCGGCTACAACATCTATTCCAACGACCGCAGTTACGAGGCGAACCGCGCCGACACCGCATGGAGCCAGCAGATGCAGGAACAGCAGCGGCAGGATTCGCTGACCCAGCAGCAGTATAAGAATGAGTTCTCGGAGCGCCAGTATGCGGATCAGCTCCGTCAGCAGCAGTTCGACAACAACGTGACCAGCGAAAAGCTGAACATCGCGAAGGGCGAATGGGCGCTGAAACAGGCCAAGGCAGCACAGGCGGCCCAGAAGGCCAGCACCGAAGCCGCCAAGAAGAGCGGGAGCGGAACGCTGAGCAGCACCACCAACCTGAACGTTGGCACGGGCCTGACTTCCGGCGGAAGCGCTGTGCCGTATACGGCGGCGCGTCTGCGCAGTCAGGGCAAGAGCGATATTGCCATCCGCACCGAACTGCAGAAGGAGGGATATTCCAACAAAGAGATCGGTGAGATCATGAAACAGCTGAACAGCTAAAGCAGCAGCCGCAGGGCAGGAGTTGGGGACTCCGGTTCTGCGGCTGTTTTTTTGTATAGGCAGGAGATTTCAGGTGGCTATGAGCAAGGAAAAGGGGAGAATCTACATTCCGGCTATGTTCATTCTCGGCGCGATCTTCCACGAAACAGGACTGATCTGGGCGCAGCCTGTGGCAGATGTACTGTCTCTGCTGCTGGCGATTGGACTGTATTTCCGTTAATAATCGCATTGACTCGAACGTTTGTTCTTACTATAATTGCGTCGGAGGACAAAGGGATCGAGGCAGAAAGCGTCATTCTTTATTCGAGGTTGACGAACAAAAAATTTTGTGAGGAACCGGTAGATGGATGCGCCTTGTTAGACGTTCCGAATGGTCTAGGACCCGCGCACGAAAGAACAGTCCACTGGACTGTTCTTTACCCTGCTTGCGCAGGGCCGTGCTGTTCGAGTCCCACAGAGAAACGTGAAAGAAAAAAGACCAAGAATCCGAAGATTCCTGGTCTTTTTGATAAGAGGGTGCCTTGTGGGACTCGAACCCACGGTCTCCAGATCCACAATCTGGCGCGTTAACCGACTAC
>URVW01000101.1 GCA_900551435.1 uncultured Faecalibacterium sp. | reverse complement strand
TGTTTTGCAATCTGCAATGTCAGGTCCACCACCGGGCAGCCGTCGGCATCAATCAGAACTTGTCGGGGCAAGACCCCTCCATTTGCTTCGCAAACGCGAATGGTCATGTGTGTTCCTCCATCATCCAGCGAAACGCCTTTGCCGTGCGCAGGTCGGCGTCTTTGAAATGCCCGCCGCTGTTCCACTCAAGGGTGCAGTTTGCGCCACGCGCTGCAAGCCGGCTGTGCAGGGTGCGGATATTATCTCCTACCGCAGCCATGACGGTGTTTTTCGTGCGCTCTTCCTTGTCGCCAAGGCTCAGATAAACGCGCTGTGCCTGTATTGGATGCTGCTGTTCAAACTCCATCCAGCCCGGAAACCACACCGAGGGAGAAGCAGCGGCGACACCGTAGAACAAATCAGTCTGGGTGGATGCCCACAAAGCAAACAGCCCTGCCAGCGAATAGTCGCCCAGAATGATTTTGACGTTTTCCGGGAGATGAAACCGCTGCTTCAGTGTGGGGATGACCCGCTCTGTCAGAAAGCACAGGGTGTCCGCAGCATTGCCGCCGAAACCTTGTTTTCCCCAGACAGCAGGGGCTTCCCACGGAGAAAGTGCATCGTTCCAGTTTGCCACGGGCACGGCCGCAAACAGAAAGTGGTGCGCACTCTGTGCAATAGTGGTAACCTCGCTTTCCATGCTCTGCAGTTCATGTTCGCCGGTCATTTGGAGCAGCAGATATTCTGCATTGGCTTCGCCGTAAATGCGGCAAGGTCTGTTCCCGATTTGCATTGTCTGTGCAGTCACTGCGGCGTCCTCCCGACAAAATTTTGGTAAGCCCGGTATAGCAACTGAAAAATCATTTTGCAATTCAAAAGGCGTTCGCATTCGCAGCAAGCAGTGCAAGTTGGTACCAACCTGTGGGCTTTGTTGTACTTGCTCATTGATATAGGTTGATATCAATTAGCATCAGCTGCTTTTTTGATTCTCCTTCATGATTTTTCTGGCTCGTCCGCGCGTGGTGTCCTCAAAGGTTTCATCTTCGCTGAATCTCAGCCAATAGGGATCTTCCATCAGGCAGGCGTTGGTGCGTTTGACGATTTCCCATGCATTGTAATCCGGTAGACCCATCAATTTCAGAATCTCTTTACAGTCCATCCGATTTTTCGGAAAAATACGCTTCTTTGCCCAGACCACCACATCGACTAATGGAACTTCACGTTTGTCACCGATGAAGAGATTCAGAGGAAGATGATACTGCGGCACGCCTTCATTTGCGCAAAGATACTGCCCATCTTCGCTTAGGTGGGCAATTTCTTTTTCATCCATCATCAATTTCAGATAGGCCATTTGATCACCCCATGGCGGCTTTCAGGTAGTGCAGACGGTATTTCAGGTATTGACGGATCGCAGATGCTCGTTTTTCGCTCAGCAATGCAAGAATTGGCGAAATAGCCTGAATAATTTCCTGATACAGCGTATCCAGATCACGCACAGGCAACACTGGCTCGTCGATCAGCTTGATCTGCTGGGCATGACGGCTGCGGAACGGTTTGGCTTTGTCGAACTGATAACGGAGCTTCGTTTCAGTCAATTCTTCATCCGTTGCCCATGCAAGCAGACTGCCTCCATTGTCGTAAATAGGCGGAGCATACTTTTTTCCGCCCCGGACGATTACATCAAAATTGTTCTCGTGGCGGTCTTCGTTGCCGATAAAGGCATCGAATGCCAACATCTGATAGAGCCATTTCTTCCCATACAGCTCTACCGCATACTGAAATAGAGCATCCGGCGAAGATGTCTGTCCGTTGACGAGGAAATGGGCATCGGCCATATCTGCAAAATGATATAGCTGTTCATCATCCGTTGTGAACTTGGGACAAACACTGACCACATCACAGGAATATGTTTTGATGTCGGGAAAGAATTTGGCGGGCATCAATGCATATTCCACATGAGGCAGACCCAGCACCTGTGCAATCAGTGAGGCCATCACCTCAGAATACGGCTCATGCCCAGCGGTTCCGGCCTCAGTGATGGAGTTGCCCTTGACCATAACAAGCTGATCATCTACATGATACCAGCCCTTTGAGAGCATTCCGCGGCTCGTCCGTGTTTCGCGTTTTTCGACCAGTTGAATTTTGGTAGGGATTTCGATAGGGCTCATGGTATCACGCTCCTTTGCTTTATTATATCATGTTCGGATGGATAGACAAGACGAATGTGGCTGCACTCTATGTACACCACAGCAGATTTCAATCAAGTGCTGCCATTCCTACTCAAAGCAAAGGGGGACCGTTTCGCAACAGTCCCCCTTGCCATTTATCATTTCAAATTTACTCTTTCCCCAGCCGCGTTTTGAAATCATGATATCCAAAAGATACCAGTTCGCGGCAGGAGCCGGAAGCGTCCAGCGCCCAGATGGGCGGAAGAGGCATTCCGTTGAAGGTGTTGTTTTTGCAGGTGGTGTAGATGGCCATGTCGCCGAAGAAAAGGCGGTCGCCCTCGGCGAGCGGCGCATCGAAGCTGTAGTCGCCGATGACGTCCCCTGCAAGGCAGGTCGGGCCGCCGAGCCGGAAGGTGTACGGCTTCTCTCCGGCATCGCCCGCGCCCATCAGCGGCGGACGGTAGGGCATCTCGATGACGTCCGGCGTGTGGCATGCGGCGGACATGTCCAGAATGGCAAGGCGCGTGCCACCGTTCTGCAGGGTGTCGAGGATGGTCGTGATCAGATAGCCCGCGTTCAGCGCCCACGCTTCGCCGGGTTCCAGATAGACCTGCACGCCGTATTGGTTCTGCGTCTCGGTGATGCAGCGTTCCAGTGTGGAGAGGTCGTAATCCGGGCGGGTGATGTGGTGTCCGCCGCCGAAATTGAGCCACTTCATCCGGGGCAGAAGGTCGCCGAATTTCTCCTCTACGATGGGCAGCGTCTCGGCCAGTGCGTCGGCGTTCTGCTCGCAGAGAGTATGGAAGTGCAGCCCGTCCAGCAGCTGCGGCAGGGCGGGGTCCTGCGCCACGGCGGCGTCCCATTGGGCGCGGGTCGTGCCCAGCCGGCTGCCCGGGGCGCAGGGGTCGTAGATCTCGTGGCCGTCCTGCGTTGAGTGCTCCGGATTGATGCGCAGTCCCACGCTTTTTCCGGCAGCTTTGGCCCGGGGTCCAAACTTCTTCAGCTGGTTCGGGGAGTTGAACACGATGTGGTCCGCATAGTGCAGAAGCTCTTCAAATTCGTCCTCGCGGTAGGCCGCACAGAACACATGGTTCTCCTTGTCCGGAAGCTCTTCCCGGCCAAGACGGCTCTCATACAGGCCGCTGGCTTCTGTGCCCGCAAGATAGGGGGCCAGCAGCGGATAGAGGTCGAAGTTCGAAAACGCCTTCTGCGCCAGCAGGATTTTGCAGCCGGTCCGCTGCTGGACGCCCAGCAGCAGTTCGCCGTTGCGGCGGAGCTGGGCTTCGTCCAGCAGATAGCAGGGCGTCGGGAGCGCCGCCAACAGTGCGTCCAAGTCTTTGCCCGCAAGGCCCGCAAAGGGCGGGCGGGTGTCGGTGCAGCGCATCAGTCCACCAGAGCCGGGTCGTGGCTCTCCGAGCGGGGCAGACCGTACTGGTCCAGAGCGTCCAGATACGGGTCCGGATCGAACTCTTCCACGGTGTGGACGCCCTTGGTGGTCCACTTGCCGGTCAGCAGCATCAGCGCGCCGCACATGGCGGGCACGCCGGTGGTGTAGCTGATGGCCTGAGAGCCGACTTCCTTGTAGCACTCCTGATGGTCGCAGACGTTATAAATGTAGTAGGTCTTTTCCTTGCCGTCCTTCTTGCCGGTGAAGATGCAGCCGATATTGGTCTTGCCCTTGGTGCGGGGGCCGAGGCTGGCGGGGTCGGGCAGAAGGGCCTTGAGGAACTGGATGGGCACGATCTCCTGACCGTTGAACTCGATGGGGGTGGTGGACAGCATGCCCACATCTTCCAGACAGCGCATGTGGTCCAGATAGCTCTGGCCGAAGGTCATGAAGAAGCGGATGCGCTTGGCTTCGGGGATGTTCTTGGCCAGCGACTCGATCTCCTCATGGTGGAGCAGGTACATATCCTTCTGGCCCACCTTGTCGAAGTTGTACTCGCGCTTGATGCTCATGGCCGGGATCTCGACCCAGTGGCCGTTCTCCCAGTAGCTGCCGGGAGCGGACACTTCGCGCAGGTTGATCTCCGGGTTGAAGTTGGTGGCGAAGGCATAGCCGTGATCGCCGCCGTTGCAGTCGAGGATGTCGATGGTGTCGATGGTGTCGAACTCGTGCTTCTTGGCGTAAGCGCAGTAGGCCTGAGTTACGCCCGGGTCGAAGCCGCTGCCCAGCAGCGCGGTCAGGCCGGCTTCCTCGAACTTCTTGGCATAGGCCCACTGCCAGCTGTAGTCAAAATAGGCCGAGAAACCGGCTTCCTTGCAGCGCTTTTCATAGATGGCACGCCATTCGGGGTCGTCGGTGTTCTCCGGCTCGTAGTTGGCGGTGTCCATGTAGTTGACACCGCACGCCAGACAGGCATCCATGATGGTCAGGTCCTGATACGGCAGGGCGATGTTCATGACCAGCTCGGGCTGGTAGCTCTTGATGAGGGCGATGACTTCTTCCACCTTGTCGGCGTCCACCTGTGCGGTGGTGATCTTGGTGGTGGTCGTGGGGGCCAGCTCGGCGGCCAGCTTGTCGCACTTCGACTTGGTGCGGCTGGCGATGCAGATCTCGGTAAAGACTTCCGGGACCTGGCAGCACTTGTGGATGGCGACAGAGGCCACGCCGCCGCAGCCGATGATCAAAACTTTGCTCATGATGGATTCTCCTTTATCTTGTAAATTGTTTTATCAGGCCTGAAATCCGGGCCAGCCCTTGTCCAGTGCGATGAGAAGCTCCCGCAGGACCTTGCACGCCGTGGCGGTGGAAACGCCGGTGGTGTCCAGCGTGGGGGCCAGCTCGTTGAGGTCTGCGCCGACGATGTTGGCCTTGGTCACGGTGCGGATGGCGTCCAGAAGCTGCAAAAAGCTCACGCCGCCCGCTTCGGGTGTGCCCGTGCCGGGGAAGCAGGAGGGGTCCAGACAGTCGAGGTCGATGGTCAGATAGACCGGGACCTTGCTTTCGCAGAGCTGTTCGGTCAGCTCTGCAAGGCCCGCGAAGTCGAACTTGTGCAGCTCGGTGTGGGCGGCGGCGAACTCGAACTCGGCGCGGTCACCGCTGCGGATGCAGAACTGATGGATATGCCCGTCGCCGACCAGCTCATGGCAGCGGCGGAGGACACAGGCGTGGCTGAGCTTTGCGCCCAGATAGTCGTCCCGCAGGTCAGCGTGGGCGTCGAAGTGGACGATGTGCAGGTCCGGATATTTCTGCGCCACGGCCCGGACTGCGCCCAGCGTGACCAGATGTTCGCCGCCCAGCAGCAGCGGGAATTTGCCGTCGTGCAGGATCTCGGCCGCGCGGGCTTCGATGTCGGCCAGTGCGCTTTCGCTGGAGCCGAAGCACAGTTCCAGATCGCCGCTGTCAAAGACGTCGAAATCAGTCAGGTCGGCGTTCTGATAGGGGCTGTAGGTCTCCAGCCCATAGCTCTCGTGCCGGATGGCGGCAGGGCCGAACCGAGCGCCGGGGCGGTAGCTGGTGGTGGAATCGTAGGGCGCACCGTACAGCACGATGCTGGCGGCGCGGTAGCTGCTGTCGCAGCCGATAA
>URVW01000100.1 GCA_900551435.1 uncultured Faecalibacterium sp. | reverse complement strand
ATCCTTGACATTGCCTCCACCCAGTTTGAAGACGGAAGCGCATATCATCAGTATCAGCCGCTGACCAAAAAAGGCAATGCCGACATCGGAAGCGGTTTTAACGATGATCCGCTCTGGCTTATTGCAGGAACTGCTGCGTACATAAAGGAGACCGGTGACTACTCGATCTTAGATGAGATCACACCGTACGATAATGATGATTCAAAGGCTACCGACTTTATGGAACATTTAAGACGTTCCTTTAATTACACCGTAAACCATCTTGGCCCGCACGGCCTGCCTCTGATCGGACGCGCCGACTGGAATGACTGCCTGAACTTAAACTGCTTCTCGGAAGAACCCGGCGAATCCTTCCAGACATTCGGACCTTCCGAAGGACCGAATGCCGAATCCGTTTTCATTGCCGGAATGTTCGTAAAATACGGAAAAGATTACGCAGAGATCTGCCGCCACAGAGGACTGGATGCAGAAGCTGATGAGGCATTAAAGCAGATTGAAAAAATGGAACAGACCGTACTGGACGCAGGCTGGGACGGCGAATGGTATCTGCGTGCCTATGATCATTACAAACATAAGATCGGCTCCAAAGAATGTGAGGAAGGCAAGATCTTCATCGAACCTCAGGGCTTTTGTGTTATTGCTGAGATCGGCTTAAAAGACGGATACTGCTTAAAGGCAATGGAATCCGTAGAAAAGCACCTGGATACAAAATACGGTATCGTACTGCTGCAGCCGTGCTATACAAAATATCACGTAGAACTGGGTGAGATCACTTCTTATCCGGGCGGCTATAAGGAAAATGCCGGTATTTTCTGCCACAATAACCCATGGGTTTCCATCGCAGAGACTGTGATCGGACGCGGAAACAGAGCTTTTGAGATTTACAAAAAGACCTGCCCCGCCTACATCGAGGACATCTCCGAGATCCACCGCACCGAACCCTATGTTTACAGCCAGATGGTGGCCGGCTGCGACGCGCCGACCTTCGGCGAAGCGAAAAACAGCTGGCTGACCGGTACGGCGGCTTGGACGTTCTTCAATGTCAGCCAGTACATCCTCGGCATCCAGCCTACGCTGGACGGTCTGCGAATCGACCCCTGCATCCCGCACACGATGTCCGGCTTCACCGTGACCCGCCGGTATCGCGGGGCGGTCTACCACATCAAGGTCGAGAACCCCCATGCGGTGCAAAAGGGCGTGAAGAGCGTGACCGTCAACGGCACAGCACTGGACGGAAATGTTCTGCCCATTGCCAAGGCTGGTGAAACCGTCGAAGTGACCGTTGTGATGGGATAATTTTTCCGTAGACAAAAACCGACCAGAGCCGTTCAGGACTCTGGTCGGTTTTATTTTGCACGTAAAATCAGCTGTACTGATTCAAAAATTGTTCTGCCTGTTGCAGAATCTCACATCATTATTCTTCATCCGCTGCCCAATGATAGGCGCAGCGGACTGCCTTATTCCAGCCTTTGATACGCTTGGTGCGCTCTTCCTCGGTGATGTTCGGGAGGAAGGTACGGTCCACTGACCAGTTCTTCACCACATCGTCGGTGGACTTCCAATAGCCCACCGCAAGGCCCGCCAGATAGGCCGCGCCCAATGCGGTCGTCTCCACACAGCAGGGGCGCTGGACCGGAAGGTTGCTGATGTCCGCCATGGTCTGCATCAGATAGTTGTTCGCACAGGCTCCACCGTCCACCTTCAGCGCCTTCATCGAGATGCCGGAGTCGGCTTCCATCGCATGAAGGACATCGTTGACCTGATAGCACAGGCTGTCCAGCGTCGCGCGGATGATGTGATTTTTGTTGCATCCACGGGTCAGTCCCACGATGGTCCCGCGGGCGTACTGGTCCCAATGCGGTGCGCCCAAGCCCGTAAAGGCGGGCACGACATAACAGCCGTTGGTGTCCTTGACCTTCTGGGCCATGTACTCGGAATCGCGGGCTTCTTCCAGCAGACGAAGCTCGTCCCGCAGCCACTGAATGGCCGCACCTGCCACAAAAATCGAACCTTCCAGCGCATATTGCACCTTTTTGCCCTGACTGCACGCAATGGTCGTGACCAGCCCGTTTTTCGAGGTGACCGGCGTTTCGCCGGTATTCATCAGCAAAAAGCCGCCCGTACCAAAGGTGTTTTTGGCTTCGCCGGGAGCAAAGCATGTCTGCCCGAACAGTGCCGCCTGTTGGTCGCCCGCCGCACCTGCAATTTTGATGGCTGCGCCAAAATGGATGGGGTCCGCTTCCGCATAAAAGCAGCTGGACGGCATCGGCGTGGGCAGCATACAGCGCGGGATGTTCAGCTCCCGCAGAATCTCCTCATCCCATGTGAGGGTGTGAATGTTGAACAGCATCGTGCGGCTGGCGTTGGTGTAGTCGGTGACGTGGACTTTTCCGCCCGTCAGCTTCCAGATGAGCCATGTTTCCACCGTGCCAAACAGCAGTTTGCCCGCTTCGGCCTTTTCGCGCGCCCCCGGCACATTGTCGAGGATCCACTTCAGCTTGGTGGCCGAGAAATAGGCGTCGATGACAAGGCCGGTCTTTTCTCGGAACTTCTCGGTCAGGCCGCGCGCCTTCAGTTCGTCGCAGTAAGCACTGGTGCGGCGGCATTGCCAGACGATGGCGTGATAGACCGGCTCCCCCGTCTCCTTATCCCAGACGATGGTGGTCTCGCGCTGGTTCGTGATGCCGATGGCTTCGATCTCCGACGCCCGCGCGCCGATCTGGTTCATCGCCGAAAGTGCCACGCCCAGCTGAGTGGCCCAGATCTCGTTCGCGTCATGCTCGACCCAGCCGGGTTTCGGGAAATACTGGGTAAATTCTTTTTGCGCCACGCTGCACATCTCGCCCGCTTTGTTGAACAGGATGCAGCGGTTCGAGGTCGTCCCGGCATCCAGCGCCATGATATAAGACATAACAACGTTCCTTTCTCATACAAGACCCCGGCAGAAGCCAACGGCCAGCCCTTCAATGACCATCTCTTCGAGCTGCTGGCCCGCATAGACCATCGGCGGGCAGACCGCAGAGTTTTCGGCGATCAGCTGCACCACATCGCCGTTCTGGTAAAAGTGCTTGAGGGTCGCTTCGTCGCCGATGCGGACCGCCGCGATCTGGCCGGATTCCACTTCCGGCTGGCGGCGGATGCAGACGATATCGCCGTCACAGATGCGGGGAGCCATGCTGTCGCCGTGGCACTCGAGCGCAAAATCCGCCCGCCACGCCGCCGGGATGCCGATATATTCCTTGATGTTCTCTTCGGCCAGAATGGGTGTGCCGCACGCGATGGACCCCACCAGCGGGACCTGCACCATCTTGGGCAGCGGCGAAAATCCGGTGGGCACAGGGTTTTCCGCTTCCGGGTCGGTCATCGGCACATCGTAGCCCATCAGCCATGGCACGGACACCTTCAGCACCTGCGCGATGGAATACACCGCCTCCTGCTTGCCCTCCCAATCGCCTTTGACATAGCGGGAAATGCTTGATTTCGAGATGCCGGAACGCACAGAAAGCTCGGCCTGTGTCATTCCGCTTCGTTCCAGCCCTGCACGAAGCCGCTGCGAAAAACTTGCCACCTTGGACGCCATAGGAACCCATCCTTTCATTTCATCTAAGGATAGTATAGCTCGTTCGTTGAGGAAAATCAATATTTTTTCAAAAAATCGCGAAATCTCAAAATTTGGGCTTGACAAGAGATTTCTCAACGGCTATACTTGTGCCACAAGGTTGAGAAGCCGCAACGATTCACGAAAGGAGGTTTTTTGTGATGTTTTCTCGTTCTTTTTGTGTCATTTTCTGCTGTTGTCCTCTTTTTTCTCCGCCCTAGTGTTGAGATTCATCAAAATTCAGAATAGGAGGTTTTCTATGATCGAACGTCAACTCACGCTCTGCGCCAACGGCAGAGCGGCCCTTTCCGGCTATGCGGGTGGGCTGCAGCTGGGCTATGCGCAGAACGCCGGCATCTACCGTCTGCGGGTGACCCTCGCGGACGAATGGGACGGTCTGACCGTCCGGGCCTTTTGGCATCTGCCCGGGCAGGACAAGCCGCTGACCACCCTGCTCGAGGAAAACTGCATCGCCGTCCCCGCCCTCGTGACTGCGCTGGGCGGTCAGGGCACGGTGACCTTTGAAGGCTCGGACGGGAGCCGCACCGTGGCCAGCGCCAGCATCCCCTACACGGTCCTCTCGAACGCAGGGACCCGCGACCCTGACTTTCCTGAACCTGGGACCCCGGCATGGCAGCAGTTTCTCGCAGTTCTGCAGAGCCAGTTCCGCCAGAGTCTGCAGGACATCAAGGGCGATATTCTGGACGGGACCGGCCTTACGCAGACCGAAAAAGACCTGATCCTCGCCCTGTTTGAAGCATCCGCCTACACCGATGCACAGGCCAAGGCCAAATTTGATGCTCTGAAAACGCTGTGGAACGGCGGCACACCGGACATTCCGGATGTTCCCACCGTCGTTCCTGTCCAGAACGTGGCGCTGAGCAAATCCACCCTCACTCTGACCGAAGGAGACAGCGAAACGCTGACCGCCACCGTCTCACCCAGCAACGCCACCGACAAGACCGTGACATGGACCGTTTCGCCCAGCGGATACGCAACGGTTTCCGGCGGTGTAGTGACCGCCCTCAAAGAGGGCAGCTGTACCATCACAGCCACGGCGGGCGGAAAATCGGCCACCTGCGCGGTGACCGTGGAAGCAGCCGCTTCGGGCGGCATCGTCCTGCCCGCGCCCCTCTACAAACTGGCTTCGGCCAAAGCCTTTGCGGCCGCAAACAAGGAGTATCTCGACACCGGCATCAAGCTGTTTTCGTCTATCGACCCGCAGCCGTCGTGGACGATCCTGCTCGAGGTGCAGGGCGATGCGCTGAGCGCCGTGGCCAACACCTACACCCTGTTGAGCTGTTTTTCCGAGGACAGCACCCAGCACGGTCTGCTTTACGCGGTCTGGGGCAATGGCAATCTGGGCTTCAACCTCTACTCCGCCAGCGGCCCGTTCATCAACCTGAGCTACCTCAACGGGAACAAGGTCCGGATCGCGCTGGTCATCAGCGGCGGCAAGGTGACCACCAAAACGAACACCAGCATGGGCAACTACACCGATGTCGGCATCTCCAATTACAGCGGTACGGTGGACAAATCGCTGGTCTTGGGGGCGCTTCAGGAGGACAATGGGACCAAGAGCCAGTTCTTCAACGGCACGGTGTATCAGTTCGCGGTGTTCCAGCGTGCGCTCGACACCAGTGACATCGAGAGCTGGATCAACGGTGAAGCATCCATTCCGGACGCTTCCGATACGCCGGTCGTTACTACGCCGGTGTACTCTCTGACCGAAGCCAAATCTTTTGTTTCTGCTAATAAAGACGTGGTTGACACCGGCATCAAGCTGTTTGAGAGCATCGACCCGAAGCCGGAGATCACCATCCTGCTGGACGCCAAATCGGCGGACGACATCGTGTACAGCGCTTCTGTCTCGCCCTGCCTGTTGCAATGCCTGACCGAGGACGACTCGGGCGTGTACGGCCTTGCACTGGCAATTACAAATACCGGCAAGTACGGAATCAACTGCTACAACACATGGTTTAATGCCAACATCGATGCAAAATACCGGGTCCGCATCGCCATCCAGATGAAGGGCAGTCAGGTACGAATTTCTCACCGCATGATGCACAAAAGCGCTGATACCGCCTATCTGGGCGAATGGAC
>URVW01000099.1 GCA_900551435.1 uncultured Faecalibacterium sp. | reverse complement strand
GCGTGTCTGCCACCCAGACCGGCAAGGAGATGCAGTTCTTCGGCGCACGCGCCAATCTGGCAAAGTGCCTGCTGTACGCCATCAACGGCGGCGTGGACGAGAAGAGCCACGAACAGTGCGGCCCGAACTACGCCCCCATCACCAGCGAGTACCTGACCTATGACGAGGTCCTGCCCAAGTACGTCCAGATGCTGGACTGGCTGGCCGGCCTGTACGTCAACGTGCTGAACCTCATCCAGTATATGCACGACAAGTACTATTACGAAGAGGCCGAGATGGCCCTCATCGACACCGATGTGCGCCGCACCTTCGCCACCGGCATCGCGGGCTTCTCGCACGTCATCGACTCCCTGAGCGCCATCAAGTACGCCAAGGTCAAGGTCGTCCGCGACGAGACGGGTCTGGCCACCGGCTTTGAGGTCGAGGGCGACTTCCCGAAGTACGGCAACGACGATGACCGCGCCGACGAGATCGGCGTGTGGCTGCTGCGCACCTTCCTCGAGATGATCAAGAAGCGCCACACCTACCGCAACTCCGAGGCCACCACCTCCATCCTGACCATCACCTCCAACGTCGTCTACGGCAAGTACACCGGCGCTCTGCCCGACGGCCGCGCCGCCTTCACGCCGTTTGCTCCCGGTGCAAACCCCAGCTACGGTGCAGAGCAGAACGGTCTGCTGGCTTCGCTGAACTCGGTGGCTAAGCTGCCCTATCACTGGGCACTGGACGGCATCTCCAACACCCAGACCATCAACCCCGATGCACTCGGCCACAGCGAGGACGAGCGCAAGGAGAATCTGGTGCAGGTCATGGACGGCTACTTCGATCAGGGTGCACACCACCTGAACGTCAACGTCTTTGGCAAGGAGAAGCTGCTCGACGCCATGGAGCATCCTGAGAAGGAAGAATACGCAAACTTCACCATCCGCGTCTCCGGCTACGCGGTCAAGTTCATCGACCTGACCCGCGAGCAGCAGATGGACGTCATCTCCCGTACCTGCCATGCCGTTCTGTGATCCCGTTGGGCACATCCACTCGCTGGAAAGCTTCGGCTCGGTGGATGGCCCCGGCGTTCGATTCGTTGTTTTTCTGCAGGGCTGTGCCCTGCGCTGCAAATACTGCCACAACCCTGAAACTTGGGCAGACGGCGGCGAGGAGTGGACGCCCGAACAGCTGTTCCAGCGCGTCTACCGCTACCGCAACTACTGGGGCAAAAAGGGCGGCATCACCGTCAGCGGCGGCGAACCGCTGCGGCAGATGGAATTTGTGACCAAGTTCTTTCAGTTGGCACGCGCCAAAGGCGTGCACACCGCGCTGGACACGGCGGGCGAACCCTTCCGGCAGGACCCGGAATCCCTTGCCCGCTTCGACGAACTCATGAAGTCCACCAGTCTTGTCATCCTTGACCTCAAGGAGATCGACCCCGAGAAACACCGCCAGCTCACCGGCAGGGACAACGCCAACATCCTTGCGATGGCACAGCACCTTTCGGACCTCGGCATCCCGCTCTGGATCCGGCATGTGCTGGTCCCCGGACTGACCGACGACGAGGAGGGGCTGCGCAGGACCGCAGACTTCATCCGGTCACTCAAGACGGTCCAGAGGGTGGAGGTCCTTCCCTACCACACCTTGGGTCTGTTCAAGTGGCAGAAACTTGGCATCTCGTACCCCCTGCCCGACGCCGTTCCGCCCACCGCGGAACAGGTCCAGCGGGCTGAGGAGCTGCTGGAGGTCCGGAGATACCCCGGCTAAGCTCCCTTTTCAACAAATGCAAAGCACCCCGGAAGGTTGCAGCCTTCCGGGGTGCTTTTTGCATTTGGGGGAGTTATTCTTCGGCGGTGGGGGCGCTGTCCGGCGCTTCTTCCGCGTCCGGAACAGGCTCGTCGTCATCGGTGTCTGACAGGTCCTCCTGCTCCACTTCCTTGGTCATCTTGTCTGCGGTCCAATCCATCTGGACCCGGCTGTTCAAGCTCAAGGTATAGCTGGGCGTTTTTGCATCCGCGTCCTCATAATAGAACGTGATGACGGTCGGCTGAACGCGCTGCTGTTGGACGACATCCATCAGCTTGCGGCAGTCCAGCGCAAACGCAGCTTTCTGGTCGTAAGGGCCGTACAGCTCCACATTCACACGCAGGACTCCAAGGCCGCTGTTCAGGTCGTCGGCGGCATCTTCCAGCGTCTCGCCGTCGCCGTAATAGCTGTTCATCCATGCGGTCATATCCTTCAGCGAAACATCCGACGCCTCTTTTTGGATCGACTGATACAGGGCATCCTCATAGAGCCGGGAAATTCGGACCGCGCGCATCTCATTTTCCGGGCTGTATCGGCTCAGAACGATCGGAAGGAAACTCATGCATAAGCAGCCCGCCATCAGCACCAGACAGATAAAAACCGACAGGAAATCGTATTTCCAGCGCTGCGGCTTGGCCGCAAAGTACAGCACCTCGCCGCCCAGCAGACACAGGCCCGCCGCCGGGGCGATTTCCAGCACCATCTGCCGGACCGATTCCGGGATAAAATGATAGCTCAGGAAGAACACACCGGCTGCGATCAAGCAGACACCCAGCGTCAAGCTGCCCACCCGGCGCACGGGCGGGTCTTTCGGCGGCTTGGGCGCGGTGTTTTTCGGCATCTCAGCAGCCGTTTCAGTTCTCGTCGCTTCCATCTTCGTCCTCCGTCTCTGCATCCTCGGCCGCGTCCTTGCGGGTGATGCTGCTCAGGATGGCATGAACATCCACCTTTTTATGCTCTTTCGGCTGATACTCCTGAAATTCCTCTTCGGCAGGTTCGGCTTCTACGCTCGGCTTTTTGGCTGCGCGCGGACCTCTCACCAGCCAGACGCCGCAGACGATGAGTGCCACGCACACCACGACCTCCGGCAGTTGGTCCATGACCAGATAGAGTGCCCGGAACACGGGGCTGCTCTGGCCCCAGCGCCACAGCAGATCGCCCAGCGTGTTCATGATGATGTTCTGATATCCCACCGTCGCACCCATTGCAATGAGCACCCAGCCCAGCAGCTTGTGGCTGTCGGCCAGCAGCTGCTGGAGCCGCTTGTCCTTGGGGTCAAAGTGGACCAAATAGTCGTCCTCCGGAGCCGTGCCAAGGCTGACCTGTGCCCGCAGGTTGAAGGTGTCAAAAAAGCTGTACATATAGATGATGGGCATTCCGATATAGAAAATGCCGATCTGCGTCCACGCGCCCAAGGCGACCGAGAGGCAGAACATCGTGATGACCGACAGGCCGCGCTTCATATAGCCCTGATACATTTCGCCCGCACCCGGGATCAGCGCGAACAGCAGGGTCAGGATTCCGTTTTTCTTCATAGGTCGATTCCCTCATTTCTCAAGTAGTTGGATTCGCGTCCGTGCTGTGGCCCAAGCCGTTCAGCAGCTTTTGGAGCGAAGCGGAGAGTTTGCTTTGATAGTCCCGGTCTGCCCGCGTTTCCATGGGCTTGCCCAGCGGTCCCGGGTCCTGCTCTGCCGGCTGGCTCTGCGCCGGCGGAAGAACGGTTTTCAGTTCGGAGCCAAGATTTGTGATCTGTTCCAGCGTGCCCGCTTTCCACATCGACAGCGCCAGCACCGCCGCCACCGTGGCCACCGCGACGCGGCCATAGGTGTTCTGCATCAGCCGCACCCAGATGGTGCTCATCACCGTGCTGCGCATCGTCTTGGGCGGCGTTTCCATCACGTCTGCGGTCAGCAGGGCCGTGTACCGGTCCATACAGCTGTCGCAGTACGAAAGGTGTTCGGCCGTTTCCAGCCGCCCCAGCTCATCCAGCCCGCCGTGGACCACGGCTTGCAGCCCCTCGTCGGTCAGGCAGCCATCCTCACGAAATAATTCCATCTTCGCTCCTCCTTTCCTGACGGATCTGCTCCGCCAGCATCTTTTTGGCCCGGTAGATCTGCGCTTCGACCGTTTTCTGCGGTCTTCCGCAGAGCTTTGCCGCCTCGGCTGCGGTGTGCTGTTCCAGCAGCATCAGGCGGCAGGGCGTTTTGTACGGTTCCCGCAGGTTCAGGATCATCTCGGTCAGCGTCTCTTCGCTGAGAGCGTCCAGAACGCTCTGTTCGGGGTCGTAACCGGGCGGCGCACCTTCCAGCGCAAGCACCTCGTCGCCGGGAGTGTTCACCTTCCGTACCCAT
Organism: uncultured Faecalibacterium sp.; assembly: GCA_900551435.1. Taxonomy (GTDB): domain Bacteria; phylum Bacillota; class Clostridia; order Oscillospirales; family Ruminococcaceae; genus Faecalibacterium. Next base: position 1,651 of record URVW01000099.1, on the reverse strand, counting down.
GCGCTGCGCAGGTAATCTTTCGCCTTGTTCGAGGCGATGCGCGCCAGCCATTGCTTTTCGTACCCGGGCGGGCAGCGGTCAATGGCCCGCCACGCCGCCAGAAACGTTTCCTGTGCGAGGTCCTGCGCATCGCCCGCATCCGGGACCAGCTGATGGCAGACCGTGTAGACAAGTCCCTGATACTTCTGCACCAGCGCGTTGAATTCCAGTGTGGTCAATGTTCCGCAGGACCTCCTTTCTCCGCAACGGGGCGGCTCTGCACCGCCCTTCTGTATTCTCATACGAACCAGCCCAACGGTTTCCTGCAAAAATCTGCAGAAATTTTTCAGAGCCGGGAAGTCATAGCCAAACGGGACCGCATCTGTTATAATGACAGTATCATGATAACAGTTTCAGGAGGGAAAGTCCATGGCGCAAAGCACAAAACAGGCCCTGCTGCAGGCCCTTTCCGCCGCAGAGGGCGGCTACATCTCTGGCCAGCAGCTGGCGGAAACGCTGGGCGTGAGCCGCGCCGCCATCCACAAGGCCGCGCTTTCCCTCACCGCGCAGGGCTACGCGCTGGACTCGGCCCCCCGCCGGGGGTATCGGCTGCTGGGCGGCGACCCCTTCTGCGCGGAAGCAGTAGGGCCGTACCCCGCCCCGGTCTATTGTTACGACGCGCTGGAAAGCTCGAACCTCACCGCAAAGCAGCTGGCGCTGACCGGCGCACCCCACGGCACGCTGATTCTGACCGGCCAGCAGAACGCCGGACGGGGCCGCTTGGGGCGGCGGTTCGAAAGCCCCGCCGGAAAGGGTGTTTACTGCTCCCTTCTGCTTCGGCCCAGCCTGTCCGCCGCTGACGCCCAGACGGTCACCATCGGCGCAGCGGTGGCGGTCGCGCGGGTTGTGAAAGCGCTCTGCGGGCTGGAACTCGGCATCAAATGGGTCAACGACCTGTATTATCAGGGCAAAAAGGTCTGCGGCATCCTGACCGAAGCCGGGACCGACATCGAAAGCGGCCAACTCGAATGGCTGGTCGTGGGCATCGGCCTGAACCTGACCACCACCGCCGCCGACTGGCCGGACGAGCTAGCCCGGACGGCCGGCAGTCTCTTTCCGGGCGGACCGTCCCCGGTCAGCCGCGCCGCACTGGCGGGAGCCATCGCCCGGGAGCTGCTCTCCCTTTGCCCCGCCTTCGACTGTCTGGACGAATACCGCGCCCGCTGCTTCGTCCCGGGCCACTGGGTCACGGTCTGCACCAACAGCGAGACCTATGCCGCCAAAGCGCTCTTCATCGACGACGCAGGGCGTCTCGTCGTCGAGCGCGAGGGCGGACGGCAGGAAGCGCTCCGCCACGGCGAAGTCAGCATCCGGCCCACGCGGACGGAGTAAAGCGAATCACCGCTGTCCATGGTCATGCGGGCGGTTTTTCTAGGTCCAACTGCGCGGGTTGGGGTCATCCGGAAAAGATCCTGTACTGTTCAAGTCCTCTTATCCGCCGTTGTGCGTCCACAAAAAGACTACAGTAAAACAAAAAAGACAGCCTCTGTTGAAGCTGCCATTTTTGGTGCAGGAATGCAATCCAAATCCGAACCATTTCCCTCGGATGCAACTTCTGTCGCTTCTCCAAAGGTGACGGTCTGTGTTCCTTCTTTATAGTTGAAGGTTATCA
>URVW01000098.1 GCA_900551435.1 uncultured Faecalibacterium sp. | reverse complement strand
CGCGAAGCGCTGGGGAGGGCATGGAATGCCCTTTGCTTGCGGGAAAAAGCTCCCGCGCCGCCGGCAGATGCTGCCTACAGCTATGGGGCTGCAGTCCAATTTGACCTATGAACGAAAGCTCCCGGAGATGCGGCCGCACCACCCTTGCGAGATTTGACAAGTTATAGTATAATAAAAAGACCAGAACGCAAAAAGAGAGGATGTTTTCAAGATGAGCAAATCGTTTAGCTTCCCCAATGCGGGGACCTGCTCCAAGCAGACCAATATCGTCCTGAACGAGGACCACACCATTGAGTCCGTCGAGGTCATCGGCGGCTGCAATGGCAACCTGAAGGGCATCAGCCGTCTGCTGAAGGGCATGAAGGCGGAGGACGCCATCGAGCGGATGGAGGGCACGACCTGCGGCCCCCGCCCCACCAGCTGCCCGGACCAGATCGCCAAGAACCTGAAAAAGGCGCTGGAGCAGCTCTAAATTTTCCATGTTCGTCTGCCGGACTGCACGTTGTGTGGTCCGGCTTTTTGTTTGCAAAAAATCCGCTTTTGGGACCGCGTGTCCCCGCAGATGCACTTGCAAAAGGCAAGGCGACACAAAAAACTGATTTTTTCCCGCCCAATGGGGCTATACTTCTGCTGTGTAACATCAAACAGCAAGGAGCAGACAAATGGGCATTTGGGAAGCGTTTGGAATGGGCCGATACAAGGGATTTTCGCGGGATGCAGGGCTTTTGCTGGACGAAGCTGTGGAGCTGGCGGGCGGGTTTGGCTGCAGCAAGGCCGACACCGGCCACCTTTTGTTGGCGATGCTTCAGATCGACCACGGCGCGGCGGGGCGTTTCCTTGCCGGAAAGAACATCACGGAACTGGCAGTCCGGCGTCAGCTGGCCGAAGAGCGTGCCGGTCCTGCCCAGCATCTGGACCGCCGCGCGATGGCTCCGGACCTGCGCCGTGCCATGGATTATGCCCTCATCGGGGCGCAGAACGCACACCAGCCCCGGGCTGAGCCGGAACATCTGCTCTGCGCCATGCTGGAGGATACCGACTGTGCCGCCGGGGTGCTTCTGGCGTCGATGGGGGTCCAGCTGACCGAGGCCGTGCGGGAGTGCCGCCAGCTTTCGGGACAGTTCATCCTGCCCAGCCAGCCGCGTGCCGCCGCCATGCCGCGCGGGAGCCGCGCCAGCGACAAATACTGCCGCGACCTGACCCGCCGCGCCGCCGACGGGGAACTGGACCCCGTGTTCTGCCGCGAAAAAGAGCTGGACCGGATGGTGGAAATTTTGTGCCGCCGTCAGAAGAACAACCCCTGTCTGGTGGGGGAGCCGGGTGTCGGCAAAACGGCGCTGGCCGAAGGATTGGCCCAGCGCATCGCGTCCCACGACGTGCCCCGGATGCTCCAAGGGCGTCGGCTGCTGGCGCTGGATATGGCCAGCCTTGTGGCCGGGACCAAATACCGCGGCGACTTTGAGGAGCGGTTCAAGAATCTGTTGGAAGAGCTGGTGCGGGATGGGACCGCTATCCTGTTCGTGGACGAATTTCATACCATCGTCGGAGCAGGTGCGGCCGAAGGCGCCATCGACGCGGCCAGCATTCTGAAGCCGGTCCTTGCGCGCGGGGAACTGCAGCTGATCGGTGCAACGACGAATCAGGAGTTCCGCACCCACATCCAGAAAGATGCCGCGCTGGAACGCCGTTTCGGGCGGGTGCAGATCGAAGAGCCGACGCCGGAACAGGCCGCGGCCATCCTCGAAGGGCTTGCGCCCCGCTACGAGCGGTATCACGGTGTGCGGCTCCCCAAGGAGACGCTGAAGGAAGCTGTCGAACTTTCAGTGCGGTATCTGCCGGGGCGCTGTCTGCCCGATAAGGCCATCGATCTGGTGGACGAAGCCTGTGCTGCCGCCCGCATCCGGTCCGAGCGGGAAGGCGTGCCGCACCCGGAACTGACCCGCGAAGAGATCGCGCATGTGGTGGCACAGGCCAGCGGGGTCCCGGCGGAGCGGGTCGGAGAAAAAGAACGCGACCGGCTGGACAAACTGGAAGCTCGTCTCAACGCCGAGATCGTGGGCCAGAAAAAGGCCGTTGCCGCCGTGGCAGGGGCCATCCGCCGCAGCCGCACCGGGCTGGGGGAGCCGGGACGTCCCATCGGGGCGCTGCTCTTTCTGGGGCCGACCGGCGTGGGCAAAACGGCGCTGGCAAAAGCGCTGGCCCGCAGCTGGTTCGGCAGCGAAAAGGCCCTGCTGAAGTTTGACATGTCGGAGTATCAGGAGCAGCACACTACCGCGCGGCTTCTGGGTGCGCCTCCGGGCTATCTCGGACACGACGAGGGCGGTCAGCTGACCGAAGCAGTCCGCCGCCGCCCTTACAGCGTGGTGCTGTTCGATGAGATCGAAAAAGCACATCCGGACATTCAAAATGTGCTGCTGCAAATTTTAGAGGACGGCCAGCTGACCGATGCCATGGGCCGGAAGGCGGATTTCCGAAATACCATCGTGCTGCTGACGTCCAACCTCGGCGCACGCTTCCTTGCAGGGCAGAACACCCCGCTTGGCTTTGCAGCGGGCAGCGAAGTCTTGTTCGAAAAGCAGTCGGCGCTGGCCGTCGAGGAAGCGAAAAAGTGGTTCCGGCCCGAGCTGGTGGGCCGCTTGGATGAACTGATCGTGTTCCGTCCGCTGGCCGATGACAGCCTGTGCGCCATCGCCGAAAAGCTTCTGGGCCAGCTGGAAGAGCGGGCGGCGCACAATGGCTATCAGCTGACCCACACGTCCCGGGTCGGGCCGACGCTTGCCGCGCGGGCACGGTCGCCTTACGGGGCGCGGGAGCTTCGGCGTCAGGTGGACCGCGCTGTGGAACAGGCCCTCGCGGACCAGATCGCGTCCGGCTCTGCCCACACCGGCCAGCAATGGACCGCCGACTGCACCGCAGAGGGGGCTGTCTTTTTGCAGGAGACAGTTCCGACAGAGCAGACCGTTGGGTGAATCCCTGCCAAAGCACTTGAATCCTTCTGGTTTTCTGTTATTATAAGAATAATAGAAGCCACAGGAGGAAATCATGCGCACATTGTTTCTTTTGAATCCCGCTGCGGGCAAGCAGGACTGCACCGCCCAGCTCATCCCGCAGATCAAGGATGCAGTCCGTCGGGCCGGTCTGGCCCCGGAGACGGTCACCATCCACACCACCGAATATGCGGGCCATGCCCGGGAACTGGCCCATGCCGCCGCCGAGCAGACCGCAGCCGCGCAGGAATCTCTGCGCATTTACACGGCGGGTGGAGACGGGACCTTTATCGAAGCGCTGACCGGTGTGCAGGGATTCTCTCATGCGGCAGTAGGCTGTCTGCCTTACGGGAGCGGAAACGATTTCCTTCGCACCTACGGAACAAAAGATGAGTTTGTGGATCTTGACGCCCAGCTGGCGGGCGGGGAAGTGCCCATTGACCTGATGCAGACGAACCTTGGCCTGTCGGCTACCATCTGCGCCGCAGGTCTGGACGCACAGGTGGCGTATGGCATCCCGAAGTTCCGGCGCATCCCGTTGTGCGGGGGAGAGATGGCCTATCTGCTCTCCATCGTGGAACAGCTGTGCGGGCACATTGGCCGCAAGCTGGTGTTCACCATTGACGGCGAGGAGCTGACCGTGGACTGCCTGATGTGCGCTATCTGCAACGGCAAAGCCTACGGCGGCGGGTTTCTGGCAGGACCGGAAGCCGTTCCGGATGACGGCTGGCTGGATGTGTTCATCGTCCGCAAGGTGAGCCGCCTGACCATTGCAAAGCTGCTGAGTATGTACAAAAACGGACGTCACTTCGTGAATGGCCAGCTCACCGAGGAAGCAAAGCCGTATTTTATCTATCGGCGGGCAAAGGCCGTGTCGCTTCGTCCGGCGGATGGGCGCGGACCCATCGTCGCCACCGCCGATGGCGAATGCGCCCCCTGTGAGACGGTCAAAGCAGAGATCCAGCCGCTGGCGGGACGCATCCTTCTGCCGCGGCCGGCGTATGAACGATTTTGCAATCGGCGTTCCGCAGTGACAAAATAAAGATGTGCCGCCCTGTGCAGAGAACATTCTGTGCAGGGCGTTTTTGCGTAAACAGGTCAAGTTTTTGGCCTGTCATAAATATTTAACAAAAAAATTTGAAATCCCTCTTGATTTTTGATGTCAAGATGAGTACAATACACTTAGCACTCAGAGAAAAGGAGTGCTAAACACCGGAACGGACTTCCGGGACTGAAAGAGTTTATCATTATATTTAATTATAGGAGGGCAAGAACTATGAAGATCATTCCTCTTGCAGACCGCGTTGTTATCAAGACTGTGGAAGTGGAAGAGACCACCAAGGGTGGCCTGATCCTGACCGGAAGCGCCAAGGAGAAGCCGCAGGTGGCAGAAGTCATCGCTGTCGGCCCCGGCGGCATTGTGGACGGCAAGGAAGTCAAGATGACCATTAAGGTCGGCGACAAGGTCCTCACCAGCAAGTACTCCGGCACCGAAGTCAAGGTGGACGGCGAGGAGTGCACCATCGTCCGTCAGGGCGACATTCTGGCAGTCGTTGAGGACTGATGGTTTCCCTCTATTTTGAAAATTGAGCTTAAAGGAGCGATTTGATTATGGCTAAGCAGATTAAGCAGGGCGAGGAAGCCCGCAAGGCACTGTGCGCTGGTATTGATACTCTGGCAGATACCGTGAAGATCACCCTCGGACCCAAGGGCCGCAACGTGGTGCTGAGCAAGAAGTTCGGCGCACCCGTCATCACCAACGATGGTGTCACCATCGCCAAGGAGATCGAGCTGAAGGACGAGTTCGAGAACATGGGCGCACAGCTGGTGCGTGAAGTCGCGACCAAGACCAACGATGCAGCGGGCGACGGCACGACGACTGCGACCGTTCTGGCACAGGCAATGGTCACCGAGGGTATGAAGAACGTCACCGCTGGTGCAAACCCGATGGACATCCGCCGCGGCATGAGCAAGGCTGTCACCAAGGCCGTTGAGACCATCAAGGCTCACAGCCAGAAGGTCAAGGATGCTAACGACATCGCTCGTGTTGGCACGATCTCTGCTGGCGATCCTGAGATCGGCCGCCTGATCGCTGAGGCAATGGAGAAGGTCACTTCCGACGGCGTTATCACCATCGAGGAGAACAAGACCACCGCTGAGACCTACAACGAGATCGTGGAAGGCATGCAGTTCGACCGCGGCTACCTGACCCCGTATATGGTCACCGATACCGACAAGATGGAAGCTGTTCTGGACAACGCCGCCATCCTGATCACCGATAAGAAGATCAGTGTCATTCAGGACCTCGTTCCTCTGCTGGAGCAGGTCATGCAGAACGGCATGAAGCTGCTGATCGTTGCTGAGGACATCGAGGGTGAGGCTCTGTCTACCCTGATCGTCAACCGTCTGCGCGGCACTCTGAATGTCTGCGCGGTCAAGGCTCCCGGCTTCGGCGACCGCCGCAAGGAGATGCTGCAGGATATCGCAACCCTGACCGGCGGCACGGTCGTGTCCTCCGATCTGGGCTATGAGCTGAAGGATACCACTGTTCAGATGCTGGGCCACGCTCGTCAGGTCAAGGTCACCAAGGAGAACACCACCATCGTTGGCGGTGCAGGTGACAAGGACGCCATCGCTTCCCGTATCGCTCAGATCCGCAACCAGATCGAGGCTGCTACCAGCGACTTCGACCGCGAGAAGCTGCAGGAGCGTCTGGCAAAGCTGGCCGGCGGTGTTGCTGTCATCAAGGTCGGCGCTGCAACCGAAGTTGAGATGAAGGATAAGAAGCTGCGCATCGAGGATGCTCTGAATGCAACCAAGGCTGCTGTTCAGGAAGGCGTCGTCGCTGGCGGCGGCACGGCTCCCATCAATGCCATCCCCGCTGTCCGTGAGCTGTGCGACACGCTGGAAGGCGACGAGCGCACCGGTGCAAAGATCGTCCTGAAGGCTCTGGAAGCACCTCTGCGCCAGATCGCAAAGAACGCTGGTCTGGAAGGCAGCGTCATCATCGACAAGATCATCTCTGCCAACAAGCCCAACTACGGCTTCGATGCACAGAATGAAGTCTACGTCGAGGATATGATCGCCGCTGGCATCGTGGACCCGACCAAGGTCACTCGTTCCGCTCTGGAGAACGCTGCTTCTGTCGCTGAGATGGTCCTGACCACCGAGAGCCTGGTCGCAGATCTGCCGGAGCCCCCGGCTCCCGCTGCACCCGC
>URVW01000097.1 GCA_900551435.1 uncultured Faecalibacterium sp. | reverse complement strand
TGACAGGCTGGTGCTCTAACCAACTGAGCTACCGGGCCATGATCGCTCAAGTTCGCGGCTGTTTACCGCCGGAACGTGCTTTATTATACCTGAAGAATGACTTCTTGTCAAGCATGAATTTCGGAAAATGTCAAAAAACTTTCCCGACAGGTGGACACGGCAGAAAAAACGCAAAACAAAACACCCGGAACGACTGCTCCGGGTGTTTGTGGCAGGGGTAGTAAGTCTCGAACTCACGGCACGCGGTTTTGGAGACCGCTGCTCTACCAACTGAGCTATACCCCTAAATCAATGCTGCATTCGCTGAATGCTTGATTATTATATAAGATTCAGCGAAAAATGTCAAGCATAAATTTTCAATTTTTCGAATTGCAGCCGCAGCAGCCGTCGTTGGCGGACGGAAGGCTTTTGGCCAGCTGTTCCAGCGTCACGCTGTCGATGTACTGGTTGATGACATCGTCCAGCCCTGCCCAGAACGGGAGGGTGAAGCACTGGTCCGACATGGGACACTCGTTGGTCTCGCTGCCAAGGCAGGGGATGGGGGCTACGCTGCCCTCGATGGCGCGCAGGATCTCCCCGGCGGTGTAGTCGGCGGGGGCCTTGGTCAGGCGGTAGCCGCCCTGACTGCCCCGCTCGCTTTTGACCAGACCGACCCGTGCCAGCGGGGTGACGATCTGTTCCAGATATTTCAGACTGAGGTTCTGCCGCTCGCTGATCTCCTTCAGGGAAACCGTCGTTCCCGGGGCGTAGCGGGCCAGTTCAGCCATCAGCCGCAGCGCGTAGCGGCTTTTCGTTGAAAACTTCATAGCGATTCTCTCCTTGTTTGTTTCCTTAGTATAACACGGCGGACCGGATTTGAAAAGTGAAAACGCGGCTTTCTCTTGTCGAAACAAAAAAGGTCTGGTATCATATAATAGAGAAAGTATGAGATCAGGAGATGGACCTATGATAGAAAAGATCGATGCCGGTGCTGCGATCCGGCTGCTGGATGCAGGAAAAGCGGTGGCCGTGGACGTCCGGGAACCGGACGAATACGCCGTGGGCCACATCCCGGGCGCAAAACTGCTGCCCTTGGGCGATGTGCTGAGCCGTGCCGCAGAAGTCCTGCCGGACAAAAACGCCGCGTGGCTGATCTACTGCCGCACGGGACGCCGCAGCGCGGATGCCGTGCAGAAGCTGGCAAGCCTCGGCTATGAGAATCTATATGATCTGGGCGGCATTCTGAGCTGGCCGTATGAGATCGAAGGGGACTTTGAAGGGCATTTTTGACCCAAAGTCTCTTTGAAAAACAAGCGGGCCTTGCAGTCCGGTTTGTGAAGAAGAAAGGATCGTTCCTATGCCCTTTACAGCAAAACAGTTTGCGGGCAGCCATTGCGGCTGCCGGTATCAGCAGGATTACCGCCCGACGCTGGGCCGGGACGGCAAAAAGGAATCCGGAACACTGGAAGTCATCAAGTTCTATTATGATGGAGCCATCCGGTTCGAGCAGCACTGTTACGGCGAAGCGGCGACCTTCGTGTTCGGCGTCTGGGCGGCCGGCATGGATGCCGACGGGACCCTGCACTGGGCCTTGCCGGACCGGAAGAAGAGCTACTACGACGAGGAGTATCTGCCCAAAAAGCTGGACCGTGTGGACGAAGCCGGGAACCTCTATTTTGACGGCTCGAACTTCCCGTGGAAGCTGGCGGACGACTTCGAGGAGGACAAACGCTGGGGATATCCCCGCTGGAAGGTCCTGCTGGGCAAGCTGACCGGCAAGGGAAAAGGCTGAATTGTAAAAAATTCTGGACAAATCCCGGAATTTACGGAATCCATATTGACACGCTGGGAATACTAGGGTATAAATATAAAGTCAAAAGCATTGCATTCGGGCAGGAGTGCCCGATTTCATCCGAGGAAAGGACAGGATATTCCCATGGAAATTTCTGAAAAAGTTGTCTATCTGGACAACGCCGCGACCACGGCCTGTGCTCCCGAGGCACTGGCTGTGATGACCGAGGCTCTGAGCGGAGCCTGCGGCAACCCCAGCAGCCACTACTCCATTGGCTACGAGGCCAAGGAGTTCGTAGACACCGGCCGTGCACAGGTCGCAAAGGCTGTCAACGCTTCCCCGGCGGAGATCTTCTTCACCGGCTGCGGTTCTGAGGCCGACAACTGGGCCGTCAAGGGCACGGCATTCACCAAGGCACGTCAGGGCAAGAAGCACCTCATCACCAGCGCGTTCGAGCACCACGCCATCATGCACAGCATGCGCAGCTTGGAGCGGATGGGCTTTGAGGTCACCTATATCCAGCCCACCTCTGAGGGCTACATCCGCCCCGAGGACGTGGAAGCGGCCATCCGTCCCGATACCGCACTGGTCAGCATCATGATGGCCAACAACGAGATCGGAACTATCCAGCCCATCAAGGAGATCGCGGAGATCGCCCACAAGCATGGCGTCTGGATGCACACCGATGCCGTTCAGGCCGTTGGCTCGATCCCCGTGGACGTCAAGGAACTGGGCGTGGATATGCTGTCCATGAGCGCTCATAAGTTCAACGGCCCCAAGGGTATGGGTGCGCTGTACTGCAAGAAGGGCGTCTGGCCCCAGAACCTGATCGACGGCGGCAGTCAGGAAGCCCGCCACCGCGCTGGTACGGAGAACGTCGCCGGCATCGCGGGCATGGGCAAGGCACTGGAACTGGCCACCGCACATCTGGAAGAGCGGATGGCACACGAGCAGGAACTGCGCGATTATGTCATCGACCGCATCCTGAAGAACATCCCCGAAGCTCGCCTGAACGGCGGCCGGAACCCCCGTCTGCCGGGTAACGTGAACATCAGCTTCCCCGGTCTGGAGGGTGAGACCATCCTGCTGGACCTCGATATGCACAACATCTGCGCCTCGACCGGTTCTGCCTGCAACTCGGACAGTCTGGACCCGAGCCATGTTCTGCTGAGCATCGGTGTGCCGGAAGAGATCGGCCACGGCTCGATGCGGTTCACCTTTGGCCCGCAGAATACCATGGAAGAAGCAAAATACCTGTGCGACGTGCTGGAGGAAGTCATTCCCCGCCGCCGTGCGATGAGTTGTATGTGGCTGCAGGGTCAGAACAAGGCCCGTCAGTACAGCCTGAAGGGAGAGCAGTAAAATGGCAAGTATGTATAGCGCAAAGGTCATGGAGCACTTTGCAAATCCGCACAATGTCGGTGAGATCCCCGACGCAAACGGCGTGGGCGAAGTCGGCAACCCCAAGTGCGGCGATATCATGCGCATGTACCTGAAGATCGAGAACAACGTCATCGTGGATGTGAAGTTCCTGACCTTCGGCTGCGGCGCTGCCATCGCGACCAGCAGCATGGCAACCGACCTCATCAAGGGCAAGACCATCGAGGACGCCCTCAAGCTGACCAACAAGGCTGTTGTGGAAGCGCTGGAAGGTCTGCCTCCCATCAAGGTCCACTGTTCTGTTCTGGCCGAACAGGCCGTCAAGGCAGCTCTGTCGGATTACTACCGCCGTCAGGGCATCGATCCGGAACCCATCGTGGGCAAGCTGGAAGAGGACTGCGACCATTGCGAGAGCTGCGGCGAGTAATTCTTAGCGTTTTATAAAAATGACCGCCCCGGCGGATGCTGCAACAGGCATCGCCGGGGCGGTTTTGTGCTTCTTATTTATAAAGAGAAAGGATCAATCCAGCCGCAGACTTTCCAGCACGGCTTCCACGACGGGGAGCGAGACCTGCCCGGGGGCACTGGCCGTCCCGGGATTGGCAAAGGTCATGGCAGAACCGAACGCTTCGCCGCACAGGCGGCTGACCGCGCCCAAGGCTCCCATGCTCATGGTGATGACCGGCGTTTCGGGGTTCTGGTCGGCCATCTCGGCAGTCGCGGCCAGAAGCTCCAGCACATCGGTGCGGCAGGTGGGCATTACGGCCAGCTTGGGCAGGTCGGCCCCGGCTTGCTGCATCTGGACCATGCGGCGTACCAACTCGGCCTTCGGCGGCGTTTTCTGGAAGTCGTGGCTGGAACAGACGACCTTCACCCCGGCGTCGTGTGCCATCGCAATGAGAGACGGGAGCGTTTCCTGATTCGGGAAGAACTCGATGTCCAGCAAATCGGCACAGCCGGAAGCACAGACTGTTTTGCAGAACGCCGCGTACTGCTCAGCCGAAAGCGCTTTCTCACCGCCCTCGGCTTTGGTGCGGAAAGTGACGAGCAGAAGCTTTTCGCCCAACGCCTTCCGCAGGGCGGAAAGACAGCGGCTCAGTGCGGCAGGATCGAGGACATCGGAAAACCAGTCGGCCCGCCATTCCACACATTCAGCGGATAATGTGGAAAACTCGGCGGCCTTTTGCAGAATGGCGGCTTCGCTCTGCTCGACGATGGGGAGGATGACCTTGGGGCGTCCCTCGCCGATGCGGCAGTTTCGGATGGTAACACAAGACATGGCAGACCCTCACTTTCCTTCTTATAATAGAAGGATGCAGTCCGGCTTGTCAAGCCTGTAAGCGATTGTGGAGTCGTTTTTGTTCAAATTGGTCCTTGCATGATGCGGCAGAATCCGCTACAATAAAATCAGCAAAAGGCAGCGTGGCCCAAACGGGTCGCGCTGCCTTTTTTGTTTGAGATGATAGGAGTAAGAAGTATGAATGAAGAAACGAAACCGGCTCAGCCGGAACAAAAAATGAAAACGACCGCGCAGGTCTTAGTGGATTGTCTGGAAGCAGAGGGCGTCGATGTGATGTTCGGCATCCCGGGAGAGGAAACGCTGGACCTGATGTTTGCCATCCGGGACAGCAAAATTCGCTTTATCCCGGTGCGGCATGAGCAGGGCGCGGCCTTTATGGCCGATGTATATGGCCGTCTGACCGGGCGGGCCGGCGTCTGCCTGTCCACGCTGGGACCCGGCGCAACGAATCTTGTGACCGGCGTTGCCGATGCTTATCTGGACGGTGCGCCGCTCGTGGCCATCACGGGACAGGTCGGTACGGACCGGATGCAGCTGACCAGCCACCAATATCTGGACCTGACGGCCATGTTTGAACCGATCACCAAGCGCTCGAAGCAGATCATCCGCCCGGACACGGTGGGCGAGATCGTGCGGCTGGCCTTCAAACACGCCGAAAAGGGCAAGCCGGGTGCGACCCACATCGACCTGCCCCAGAACATCGCGAAGATGCCCGCCGATGCTGTTCCCCTCAAGCGCCAGCAGCTCCACGACCTCTATGCGGACCCCATCCACATTGCGGCGGCGGGAAAGATCATCAGCGAGGCAAAGAACCCGGTGATCTTGGCCGGTGCGGGAGCTGTGCGCGGACATGCGGCGGCGGCCATCACCGAGCTGGCGGACCGGCTGCACATCCCGGTCGTGAATACGATGATGGCAAAGGGCATCATCCCGATGGACGACAAGTACAGCCTGTGGACCATCGGCATCCCACAGAAAGACTATGTGAATCAGGTGTTCGACCGCGCCGATGTGGTCATCGCCATCGGCTATGATATCGTCGAGTGCGCCCCGGCCAAGTGGGGCGCACGGCCGGATATGACCATCGTGCACATCGACAATGCCCCGGCGGATGTCAACAAACGGTATCAGCCCGCCGTCGAAGTCGTGGGCGACATCTCGGAGAGCGTCTACGAGATTCTGCGCTGCGCCCGCCGCACCGAAGAACCGGAATTTGCACTGGCCCTTCGCAAGACGATGGAAGCAGAGCATCAGGCCATGGCCGATGACAATAGCTGCCCGATGAAACCGGCCCGCATCCTCGCGGATGTGCGGAAGGTCATGGGGAAAGAGGATATCCTCGTCAGCGACGTGGGTGCCCACAAGATGTGGATCGCCCGCCACTACGACTGCTACGAACCGAACACCTGCCTGATCTCCAATGGCTTTGCAAGTATGGGCTTCTCCATCCCGGGGGCTTTCGCGGCTAAGCTGCTGAATCCGGACAAAAAGGTTCTGGCCGTCTGCGGCGACGGCGGATTCATGATGAACAGTCAGGAGCTGGAAACCGCTGTCCGTGAAAAGGTCCCCTTCGTGACGCTGATCTGGGAGGATGCCAGCTATGGTCTGATCAAGTGGAAAGAACAGGAGCAGTTCGGCGGAGAGCACTGTTTTGTGGATTTCACGAACCCGGACTTCAAGCTGCTGGCGGAAGCGATGCACTGTAAAGGCTATCGGGTGGAAAAGGCAGAGGACCTGATCCCGACCTTGGAAGAGGCTTTTGCACAGAAGGTCCCGAGCGTGATCGTGGTCCCGGTGGACTACAGCGAGAATATGAAACTGTCGGAACATTTGAAGAAGGTCTATCATAAGGATTAAAAGGAAAGCGGTCTGTGAAAACAGGCCGCTTTTCTGCTGGAAAAGGGAAATCAAAAGAAACTTGAAAAAACTTGTAAAAAAGTGTTGACATCTGGGCGGGGGTATGGTA
>URVW01000096.1 GCA_900551435.1 uncultured Faecalibacterium sp. | reverse complement strand
TGTGTAACAGCGCTGTGCGAGGGAGCTGTCTGCGAAGCAGACTGAGAGGTTCTTCCCCGCAAGAGCGCTCTCAGAGAGGGGTCCTTGTTTTACGTTTTCGAGTGCTCCACCGTCACCCCGCCATCCGCCGAGATGGTCCAAGTGAAGGTCCGCTCTTCCTCCACCGAGCTGCTGAGTTTGGCGTCGGCGTCGTGGGTGCGGGCTTCGGCCTTGACGTTCAGGGTCACGGTGGCGTCGCGGTCATCGGTGGCCGTGCCGCTGGAAGCGTCCCGCATGGCCTCCACATAGACCGACACCCGGTCGCCCTTGGCCGCGCCCATCGCCTTGGCATTGGTGCACGCTTCCACCACGGCGTCGCGGTAGCGGTCCACCGCGATGGTGCAGCCGGACAGCAGGTCGGCGTCGGTGGCCTTGCCGTCCGCGTCGGTCTGGATGGCCTTTACCTCTTCGGGCGTCCGGCCCGTCAGGTGCTTGGCAAAGGCGTCGGCCTGTTCGGTCCAGCCCTTTTTCAGCGACGACACCGCCGCCAGCGGGTAGTCATCGCCCTTCTGGCGCTTGGTGCGGTCATCGGTGGGCAGGGTGACCGCGCCGGTCCCGTCCGCCGTGACGACGCTTTCCAGTTCATCGAACTGGACGTCGGCCAGCCGGCCGTTCTCGTCCAGCGTCACCGCCGCCGCGATCAGCTCCACTTTGCCGGAATTTCCGTCGTCGGAGGTCTCGGTCAGGACGCCAAGCCCGGTGCGGTACGCCGCCGTGCCGGACGCCGAACTGCTGTTCATCCCACCGCTCATGCTGCTGGAACTGGACGAACTGCCGTTCGATTTTCCGCAGCCGGTCAGCAGCAGCGCCGCCGCCAGCACACAGCCCCAAAGAGCCTTGTTTCGTTTCATAGATACGCTCCCTTCCCAGTTGGGTTTGTGGATAGGATGCCCGGTGCGCGCCGGATTATCCTGCGGACACAATTTTTTTACACCTTCCGGCGTTTACAGCCCCCGGAAAGAAGTGTATAATAAAAGGTACTGTATCACAAGAGGAAGGAGTCCCTCACCATGCAACAAACCAAATCCTCCGCGCAGCGGATGAGCTACCGGGAGTGGAAGATCCGCAAATGTCTGCGGCTGGCGCGGAACTGGGTGCTGTTTCTGGCGGCGTGCGCCGGAGCCGTGGCGCTGATGTCCACCGGCATCCTCTGGCTGCTGCCCAAAGCCCATGCCCTCATCGCCGGACCGGCCGCGTTCCGGTCATCGGTCTATGACGGTACATCGTATGAATTTGACCCGTCGGATGTGCGGCTGACCCTCGTGAACGCGAACATCCCCCTCACGGAAGAGCCGGCGCCCGACCTCGCCGTGGCCGACGACGCCACCGGCGAACAGCTGGAAGCCGAAGCCGCCGCGGCCTATCGGGAGATGGCCGCCGCCGCACAGGCCGACGGCATCACGCTGACCCTGACGGCGGGCTGGCAGGACGCCGACACCCGCGAAGCCGCCTTTGCCGAGGAGCTTGCGGCCTATCAGGCGGCGCACACCCGGCTGTCGGACACGGACGCGGCCGCGCGGGCGGCTTCGCTGCTGCCCACGGCGGACACCAGCGAGCAGGGGACCGGCTACTGCGCCGACATCCTCTCGCCGGACTGCACCGAAAAGACCGCCTTTGCCGAGACCCGCGCCTATGAGTGGCTGACGGCCTACGCCGCCGACTACGGCTTCATCCTCCGCTGGCCGGAGGACCGCCAGAGCGCCACCGGCATGGCATCCGCCCCGTGGCACTGGCGCTATGTCGGCGTCGAAAACGCCCGCGCCATCCGGGATTCCGGCCTGTCGCTGGAAGAATTTGTTGCGCTGGAACGCGCAAAACTGTAACGCACAAAGGAGAAACCATTGAGACGAACCACCATCGCTCCGGGCGTCCATCTTTCGTGGGACCCGGCGCCGAAATTCAACCGCTGCCGCATCAGCCTCCACTTTGCCTTTCCGGCCAAGCGCGAGACGGCCACGGCCCACGCCCTGCTCCCGCTCGTGATGGAGCGCGGCTATGCGGACTGTCCGGACATGACCCAGATGACCAAAAAGCTGGCGCGGCTCTACGGCGCAGACCTGACCGTGGACGCCCGCCCGCTGGGCGCGAACCACAACCTCTGCGTCAGCGCCACCGGCATCAAGAACCACTTCGCGCTGGAAGGGGAGGACCTGACCGCCGAATACGCCGCGCTGGCGCTGGGCACGGCCTTTCATCCCGCCTTCGTGGACGGGCAGTTCGACCCCGAAGCCGTCGCCATCGAAAAGCAGATGCTCCGCCGCGCCCTCGAGGACGAGGTGAACGAAAAGCGCATCTACTGCCAGCGTCAGGCCAACCGTGAGTTCTTCGGCGACAGCCCCGCCGGCATCCGGCAGGAGGGCTATCTCGAAGAAGTGGACGCTCTCACGTCCGAAACTCTCACCGCCGCCTACCGCGAGATGCTGGAAACGGCGAACATCGAGCTGCTCATCCTCGGCTGCACCGAAGCCGAGACCGAAACCGTGAAGAACGCTCTGCTGGACGAGCTGTCCCGCATCGACCGGCATCCGGTCCCGCTCTGCGAAAACCTCGCCATGCCCCGTCAGGACGCCGTGCGCAAGGCGGAGTGCTTCGACACGACCCAAGCCAAGCTCTGTATGCTGTTCACCATCGGCACGCCCATGCGCCCCGGCCAGATGGCAGCGGTGCGGCTGGCCATGGCCCTGTACGGCGGCAGCGTGACCAGCCGCCTCTTCCTCAACGTCCGCGAGCGCGACCATCTGTGCTATTACTGCTCGTCCAGCTTCCAGAGCTTCACGGGCAGCATGGCCGTGAACAGCGGCGTGGAGCACGCCGACGCCGCCCGCGCCGAACAGGCCATCCTCAAAGAGCTGGACGACCTGCGCACCGGCCCCATCACCGACGACGAACTCGAGGACTGCCGCCTGTCCCTGCTCAGCGGGATGGCCGGCATCGAGGACAGCCTTGGCGGCATCGAGACGTGGTACTATATGGAAGTGCTGCGCGGCGGTCCGGTCCAGACGCCGGACGAGGCCCGCGCGGCCCTGCGCGCCGTCACAAAGGACGACGTGCGGTCGATTTTTAACGAACTGAGCTTGTCCGTCAGCTATCTGCTGACCCGAGAGGAGGGGAGCGCCCATGCCGGAACTGCACAGTAACATCCTTGCGGATGCCGCCGCCGACCAGTGGAAGGTGCTCCCGTCCGGGCTGACCGTCCTCGTGCGGCCCATGCCCGGGTATTCGGGCACGCACGTCATCTATGCCACCCGCTTTGGCTCCATCGACCGCGACTTCCGCTTGGAGGGCCGCGAGGTGCATCTGCCCGCCGGTGTGGCGCACTTCCTCGAGCACAAGATGTTCGAAGATCAGGACGGCGACGCCTTTGCAAAGTTCGCCAAGACCGGCGCCAACGCCAACGCTTTTACGAGCTTTGACCGCACCTGCTACCTGTTCACGGCCACCCAGCAGCTGGACGAGAGCTTGGACATCCTGCTGGGGATGGTGGGCCATCCCTACTTCACCGAGCAGACCATCGCCAAGGAGCAGGGCATCATCGGGCAGGAAATCAAGATGTACGACGACAGCGCCGACTGGCGGCTTATCACCGGCCTGTGCGAGTGCCTGTACCACAGCCACCCCATCCGCAGCGACATCGCCGGGACCTGCGAGAGCATTGCCGAGATCACCCCGAAGATGCTCTACGACTGCTGCGATGCCTTTTATGCCCCGGGCAATATGGTGCTGGCGGCGGCGGGAAACACGACGATGGAACAGATCCTCGCCGCCTGTGAGCGCCACGGCCTGATGGACGCCCGCCCTGCCGAGCGGGTGCAGCGGCTCTGGGCCGACGAGCCGATGACCCTTGCGGCCCCTGAAAAACGCATCCGGATGCCCGTCTCGAAGCCCTGCTTCGGCTTGGGCTTCAAGGAAGTCCCCCTCGCCCACGACGACCTCAAGAGCGAGATGCTGTATGACCTCATCCTGTGCTGCCTGTGCGGCGGGATGTCGCCGCTCTACCGCCGCCTGTACGATACCGGCCTGACCAATCCGGGCTTTGGCGGGGAAGTGCTGCGGGTGGACGGCTGCTGCTGCATCCTCTTCACCGGCGAGAGCGACGAGCCGGAGACGGTCAAGCAGATGCTTCTGGAGGAGATCGCGCGGGTCCGCCGCGAGGGCATCGACCGCGAGGTGTTCACCCTCTGCAAGAACGAAAAATACGGCCAGCTGATCGAAAATCTGGAGAACGTCGAGGATTCGGCCAGCCAGATGGCAGATTTTGCGCTGTCGGGCCAGACGGTGGCCCAGCAGATCGCGGCCTTGGCGGCGCTGACCGCCGAGGATGCCGACGCGGCGCTGCAGAACATCCTGCAGCCGGACCGGATGGCGTCGATGTACATCGACCCGGACGGCACAGCCGACGCGCTGGACGACGAAGAAGAGACGGAGGAATAACATGACGAATCTGGTGCAATTCCCGGCGCTGGGACTGAGCTTTTCCCTGAACCGTATTGCGTTTTCCATCGGTGGGATGAACATTTATTGGTACGGCGTCTGCATCGCTGTGGGCATGTGCCTTGCGCTGGTGTTCGCGTTCCGCCACGGTGTGATGTTCGGCGTGGACGCCGACGCGATGGTGGACGTCATCCTCATCGGCGTGGTCATGGGCATCCTCTGCGCGCGGCTCTACTATGTGGCGATGTCGCCCTACGACTACGAGACGCTGTGGGACGTGCTCGCCATCCGCGACGGCGGCTTGGCCATCTATGGCGGCATCATCGGCGGCTTTTTGTTCGGCGGCTTGGCTTGTAAGTGGCGCAAAGTCCCGGTCCTGCCCATGTTCGACCTCGCCGCGATGGGCTTCCTCATCGGGCAGGGCTGCGGCCGCTGGGGCAACTTCTTCAATCAGGAAGCCTTCGGCTGCAACACCACCCTGCCGTGGGGCATGTACAGCGAAGCCACCCGTAGCTACCTCATGAGCGCGGTGGTCACGGCCCCCAAGGGCGTCACCATCGACCCGAACCTGCCGGTCCATCCCACCTTTTTATATGAGAGCATCTGGTGCTTCGTGGGGCTGTTCCTGCTGGTGAAGTACATCAAAAAGCGGAAGTTCGCGGGGGACATCGCCCTGCGGTATCTCATCTGGTACGGCGCGGGCCGCTTCTGGATCGAAGCCCTCCGCACCGACAGCCTGATGCTGGTCCCGTCCATCGGTCTGCGCGTGTCGCAGGTGGTGGCAGCGGTGGCCGTCGTGGGCGGCATCATCGCCGAAGTGATCCTGACCAAGCGCGCGAAGGACAAGCCCCTGATGGTGACGCTGGCCCTCAACAGCGAGAACCGCGCCCTCGCGGCCAAGGCCAAAAAGGCCGACCCGCACTTCACCCTCGAAGAAGAACAGCTCGTGGCGTCCAGCCCCCGCAGCCTTTTTGTGGAGCGGACTGAGGCGTATAATAAGAAGGTGAAGGAGCAGCTGAGCACCCAAAACTGATAGAACGAACGAAGAAACGAAAAAATAAACTGGCCGCAGGGCAGGGGAATGGAAATGCACCCTTGTCTTGTGGCTTTTTTTAGTGTATAATATAGCCACAGAAACAATAAGAAACCACAGGAGGGAACTATATGCAGATCATTCCGATGCGTGAACTGAAAAATACCGTGGAGATCGAGCGCCGCTGCGCCGAGGAGAATGGCCCGGTCTTTGTGACGAAGAATGGCTATGGCCGCCTTGTGGTCATGGACATCGAGTACTACGAGCGCGCGATGAAAGAGATGGAAGAGCTGAAGCTGGTGATGGAAGGTCTAAAGGATGTTGACGAAGGCCGTGTCGCAGACGAAGATGACGTGATGGAAACGATAAGGAGAAAGTATGGACTGTGAATATCGTCGTAAGTATACCGACATGGCAGCACGCGACTTAGAAAACGCAGTTCGGTATATTTCGGAAGAGCTTGGCAACCCAGATGCTGCACGTCGCGTTATGGCAGAGATTCGGAAATGCACGGCAAATCTATGTGCATTCCCGTCAAGCGGGGTGGCAGTTTCAGGCATCTACCGTTCGGATATGGTCGTTCGGAAAAAGGTAGTCGGCAACTATGTTTTGTTCTATGGCGTCGATAAAACAAAGAAAATCATCTGGATGCTTCGCATCGTCTACGGCGCGCGGAACATGGATGAGATCTTCAAAACGCTGAACAGCTGATCTTCTGGAAAAAACTTTACAGAAAAGCGCACAAACCCCTTGAAAACCGCGCGATTTTCTGCTATACTATTCTAGCCGCTTGGTGTGGGCGCTTTAAATGGCCCCGGAAAGGGTCTGCCTTTACGACCAGCGAGTACAACGAAAAGGAATGAAACAAATGTACGCAATCATTGTTACCGGCGGTAAGCAGTACCGCGTGGAGCAGGGCGA
>URVW01000095.1 GCA_900551435.1 uncultured Faecalibacterium sp. | reverse complement strand
GACCGCCGGCTCATCGAGTCCATCCCCCGCGCGCTGGCCGAGACGGACATCGTGTGCAGCTCGGTGAACATCGGCGCGACCAAGGCCGGCCTGAACATGGACGCCGTCAAGCTGATGGGCGAAGCCGTCAAGAAGGCCAGCGAGCTGACCGCCGACCGTCAGTGCATCGGCGCGGCCAAGCTGGTCGTGTTCTGCAACGCGCCCGAGGACAACCCCTTCATGGCGGGCGCATTCCACGGCCCCGGCGAGCCGGACTGTGAGATCCATGTGGGCGTCTCCGGCCCCGGTGCGGTCCGCGCCGCGCTGGCCAAGCTGCCCAAGGATGCCCCCATCGACGAGGTGGCCGAGCTGGTCAAGCGCACGGCCTTCAAGATCACCCGCGTGGGCCAGCTGGTGGCCAATCTGGCGTCCAAGGCGCTGGGCGTGCCCGCCGGCATCATCGACCTGTCGCTGGCTCCCACCCCTGCCGTGGGCGACAGCGTGGCCAACATCCTCGAAGAGATGGGCCTTGAGACCTGCGGCTGCTGCGGCACGACGGCCTGTCTGGCCCTGCTGAACGACGCCGTCAAGAAGGGCGGCGTGATGGCGTCCAACCATGTGGGCGGCCTGTCCGGTGCCTTCATCCCCGTCAGCGAGGACGACGGCATGATCCACGCCGCCGAGTGCGGATGCCTGACCATCGAGAAGCTGGAAGCCATGACCGCCGTCTGCTCGGTGGGCATCGATATGGTCATCATCCCGGGCGACACCACCCCCGCCGTCATCAGCGCCCTCATCGCCGACGAAGCCGCCATCGGCATGGTCAACAGCAAGACCACCGCCGTCCGCGTCATCCCGGCCATCGGCCGCAAGGCGGGCGAGATTTTGGACTTCGGCGGTCTGCTGGGCTATGGCCCCATCATGCCCGTCAACCAGCGCGACCCCTCGGTGTTCATCAACCGCGGCGGCCGTCTGCCCGCACCGATGCAGTCGCTGAAGAACTGAGTGCATTCAAGATCCAACAGACTGTCTAACAGACTGCAAACTGGCAAAAAGCGCTGGTTTCATGCCGGTTTTCCGCCATGCTTTTTCGTCTGCCAACAGACTCGTTAACAGGCAGCTAACAGGCAATCAACAGACTGCTAACAACAACTAAACCATGAAAACCATTACAACCAGACGAGAGTCGTCTGCGGCAGAGCCTCCGACGCCGGACCCGACGACGACCGATCGATTTGCGGAATAATGGGAGCGAAACAGGCCCAGACTCTGGATAACATTTCCAGAGAAAGGGTCTGTTTTTTATGAAAACCATAACGCTCTCCCGCCGCACGATGGCGGCTTGGTGCTTCACGCTCAGTCTGGCGCTGGTGCTCTGCCTTGGGCTGCAGACGGCGCTCGGCTGGGGCAAAACGCAGCTGGACACCGGCGCGGCCCTCGCCGCCGACACCCTGCGGCTCCACATCCGAGCCGCCAGCGACAGCCTTGCCGACCAGACCGACAAGCTGGCCGTGCGGGACGCCATCCTTGCCCTGCTGGACGCCCGCTGTCCCGCGCAGAGCCAAGCCGAAGCCCTCCGCTGGGCAGCGGAACACCTGCCCGCGCTGGAATGGGCGGCACAGTCTGCGCTGGCCCAGCGGGGCCGCTCTGCGCCGGTGCGGGCGTCTCTGGTGGAGATGTACTTCGACACCACCCGCTATTCGACCGGCATCCTGCCCGCCGGACGGTATCAGGCCCTGCGCATCGACCTCGGCGAGGGACGCGGCCGGAACTGGTGGTGCGTGCTCTATCCGGGGCTGTGCCGGTCGGTCTGCGGCGGCTACGCCCAGCCCGCCGAAAACGACCTCGTCTGCGGCGAGTACATCCTGCGGTTCCGCTGTGTCGAGTGGTGGCAGGGCCTGACCGCCGACCGAAGGGACAAAATCCTGCTCTCCGGCATACGCTGAGAGAGAAAGGAGCGTGACCACGCAATGGCGATCCCCGCTTATTACTCTCTCATCCAGAAAGGCTCCACCGGGCCGGACGTGGCGCTGGTCCAGACATGGCTCAACGGCGTGCGCGACAGCTGCACATGGTACGGCGAGCTGACCGCTGACGGCATCTTTGGGACCAAGAGCGAAAACGCCGTGAAGGAGTTCCAGCTCAAGAACAGCATGAACATGGACGGCAAGGTGGGCGCGAACACTTGGAACGTGCTCTACACCAAATACACCGCCAAGCACGGCCTGAATGTTCCCTATCCGGGCGTTGCGCTCCGGACCGGGAACGAGGGCGGAACGGTCCGGCTGGTCCAGCAGAAGCTGAACTCGCTGGGTGAAAAGATCTCGACCGACGGAAAATTCGGCTCGGCCACCGCTGCCGCCGTCCAGCGCTACCAGCGCCGCAACGGCCTGACCGCCGACGGCATCGTGGGAAAGAGCACTTGGGAGAAGATGTTCTAACGTTTGGGGCTGCTGTGAAAACCAGCAGCCCCTTTTTTGCGCCCGCCCGTCATGCTATAATAGAACCATCCCAACAAAAAGGCGGTGCTTCTCATGCGCTTTCTGCACCTCTCCGACCTGCATCTGGGCAAGCGGGTCTGCGAGTTTTCGATGCTGGACGACCAGCGGTACATCCTCGAACAAATTTTAGCCCTGCTGGACGAAACACCAGTGGACGGTGTGCTGCTGGCGGGTGACCTCTACGATAAGCCGGTTCCCCCGGCCGAGGCCGTCCGGCTGCTGGACTGGTTCCTCACCGAGCTGGCGGGCCGTCAGCTGCCCATCTTCGCCATCAGCGGCAACCACGACTCCGCCGAGCGGATCGCGTTCGGCGCCCACCTGCTGGCGGGGAGCCGGGTCTACGTCAGCCCGGTGTTCACGGGCGCGCCCGCGCCCATCCCCCTGACCGACGAACACGGTCCCGTGGACGTTTATCTTCTGCCCTTCCTCAAGCCCGCCGTGGTCCGGCACGTCTGGCCCGATGAGCCCATCGAGAGCTACAACGACGCCCTCGGCTGTGCCCTGCGGCATTGTTCCCTCTGCCCGGACCACCGCAGCGTTCTGGTAGCCCATCAGTTCGTGGCCGGGGCCGCCGCCTGTGAGAGCGAGGAGCCATCGGTGGGCGGGCTGGACTGCGTGGACGCCGCCCTGTTCGACGGCTTCGACTATGTGGCCCTCGGCCACCTGCACAGCCCCCAGAAAGTGGGCCGCGACACCCTGCGCTACTGCGGCACGCCGCTGAAGTATTCCTTCTCGGAAGCGCACCAGCACAAGAGCGCCACCTTCGTGGAGCTGGGGCAAAAGGGCGATGTCACCCTTTCCACCGTCCCGCTGACGCCCCGCCATGACCTGCGCGAGGTGCGGGGCAGCTATTTGGAACTGACCGACCGCCGCAATTACGAGGGGACCGCCACCGACGATTATCTCCACATCACCCTCACCGACGAGCAGGATGTCCCCGAAGCACTGGCGCGTCTGCGGGTCATCTACCCAAACCTCATGCGGCTGGACTATGACAACCTCCGCACCCGCACCCAGAACGAGCTGGACGCCCCCGCACAGGCCGAGTCGCAGACGCCGCTGGAGCAGTTCGCGGCCTTTTACCAGCTGCAGAACAACCAGCCCATGAGCGCCGAGCAGACCGCCTTCTGTCAGCAGCTCATCGAATCGCTTTGGAAGGAGGATGACGCATGAGGCCCCTGAAACTGACCCTTTCCGCCTTTGGCCCCTACGCTTCCGCCACCGTGCTGGACCTCGAGCGGCTGGGCCGGGGCGGACTATACCTCGTCACCGGCGACACCGGCGCGGGCAAGACTACCCTTTTTGACGCCATCACCTATGCCCTGTACGACCATTCCAGCGGCGGCGTGCGGGACGGCAGCATGCTGCGCAGCAAGTATGCCGAACCCGGGACCCCGACCTTTGTGGAGCTGGAATTTGAGGTCCACGGGGCACGGTACACGGTCCGGCGGAACCCGGAATATCTCCGCCCCAAGGCGCGGGGCGAGGGCTTCACCACCGAAAAAGCCGACGCCACCCTCACCTACGCCGACGGCCGCCCGCCCGTGACGAAATCGAAAGAGGTCACCGCCGCCGTGACGGACCTCATCGGGCTGGACTACAACCAGTTCTCGCAGATCGCCATGATCGCGCAGGGGCAGTTCAGCCGTCTGCTGAACGCCACCACCGAGGAGCGGAGCCGCATTTTCCGCAAGCTCTTCCGCACCCAGCGCTACCAGAAACTGCAGGACGCATTGCAGGAGGAGAACTCCAAGCTGGCGTCCCAGCTGACCAAGCAGAACGCCCAGCTGGACGCGGTTTTGGCGGGGGTTCGGTTCGCCGACAGCGACCCGGATGCCGCCGCGCTGGACACGCTTTCGGCACAGATGCCGCCGGACGAAGTCTCCGCGCTGCTCGACGCCCTCATCGCGCGGCAGGAAGCGGCGCTCGACGCCGTCACCGCCGAACACACCGCCGCGCAGACCCGGCTGGACGCCGTACAGCAGACCCTTGGGCGGGCCGAACAGGCCGACGCCCTCCGCCGCCAGCTGGCATCCAAACAGACTGAGTTGGCGGCGCTTCTCCCCCGTCGGGATGATGCCCGCGCCGAAGCCGCCCGCCATGCCGGAGACGCCGCCCAGCTGGACGCCCTGACGGCCCAGCTCGAGCGGGCCAAGACGCAGCTGGCCGCGTGGGACGCGCTGGACAAGCTCTGCCGGGAGCAGGACGCCGCCCGGTCGGACGCCCAGCTGCATCAGGCCAAGGCCCGCCGCGCCCAAGAGCAGCTGCGCGGTGTGGAACAGGCCCTCACCCAGCTGGAAGCGGACCTTTCGGCCCTGCCCGACCCGGACGCCCAGCGGGATGCGCTGGAACTTCAGGCGCGTCAGCTCACTCAGCGGGAAGCGGCGCTTTCGGCCCTCGCCGAGAGCCTTTCGGAGGGCCAGCGCCGCACCCACGCCGCCAAACAGGCACAGGAGCGCTACCGCACCGCCGCCGACGCGCAAGCCGCCGCCCACGCCCAGCGGGACGCGCTGGAACGGGCGTTTTTGGACGCACAGGCGGGCTTGCTGGCGCAGGACCTGACCGACGGGACCCCCTGCCCTGTCTGCGGGAGCCTCCACCACCCGGCCAAGGCCGCGCTGCCCCGCACGGCCCCCACCCAAGCGCAGGTCACCGCCGCCAAACAGGCCGCAGACACCGCTGACCGCACCGCGCAGGAAGCCAGCGCCACCGCACGGGAAGCGCTCGCAGCCGAGCGCGAGGGCAAAGCCACCCTCCGCCGGGACGCCGAGCAGCTGCTGCCGGAGCGGTTCACCTCGCCGGACGGCTCCGTTCCGCTGACGGTCACCCTGCTCAAAACGGCCCTCGCCGAGGAGACGGACGCCCTGCGCACCGCCCAGCAGCAGAACCGCAGCGCACTGGCCCAAAACGCCGCCGATGCCCGCCGCAAGGTCCAGCTGGAAGCCGACCGCAAAGCCAAGACCGCCCAGCGCACCGCGTTGGAAGCCAGCGCTTCCGCCGCCGTGCAGACCGCCGCCGCCCGCGCCGCCACGGCAGACGCCCTCGAGCGCCAGATCACCGACGCCCGCAAAACGGCCCCTGCCCAGCGCACCGAAGCCGAACAGGCCGTGCGGACGCTGGAGGCCCAGCGCGCCGCCCTGCGCACCGGGATGGAACAGGCGGCATCCGCGCTGAACGCCGCCGAGCAAGCCTGTGCCGCCGCCGAAGCCGCCGTTCAGGCGCTCCAAGCCCAGCAGCTGCCCACCGACAGCCCCGCCCAGCTGGACGCCCTGCGGGAGGAACAGACCCGCTTGCAGCAGGAGCGCCAGCAGACCGCCGAGCAGGAAAAGGCGCTGACGGCCCAGCTCGTCCCCAACCGGAACGCTGCCGCCGACTACCGCCGCCTTTCCGCCGCGCGTCAGGCGCTGGAACAGCGCTGGCAATGGGTCAACGCACTGGCCGCCACGGCGGGCGGGACCCTGAGCAGCAAGCAGAAGATCCGGCTGGAAGCCTACATCCAGATGAACTACCTCGACCGCATCCTCGTCCATGCCAACACCCGGCTGATGCAGATGACCGCCGGCCAATACGAGCTGGAACGGGTGGGCGCAGAGAACCAGCGCAGCCAATCCGGGCTGGACCTCGGCGTCATCGACCACTACAACGGGACCCGCCGCAGCGTCAAGACCCTGTCCGGCGGCGAGAGCTTCAAGGCATCGCTGGCGCTGGCGCTGGGCCTGTCCGACGAGGTGCAGAGCGCCGCAGGCGGCATCCGGCTCGACACTCTTTTCCTCGACGAGGGCTTCGGCTCGCTGGACGACGAGAGCTTGGAACAGGCCATCCGGGTCCTGTCCGGCCTGACCGAGGGTGACCGGCTGGTGGGCATCATCTCCCACGTCGCCGCCCTCAAAGACCGCATCGACCGGCAGGTGCTCGTCAAAAAAGCCCGCACCGGCGGCAGCACGGTGGAGCTGGTGGTGTAACCTCTCAGTCACCTTCGGTGACAGATCCCCTAAAAAGCGCTGTCACGAGATGAACCTCTCAGTCTGCTTCGCAGACAGCTCCCCTAAAGAGCGCTGTCACACAACGAACCTCTCAGTCAAAGCCTTTCGGCTTTGCCAGCCGTCCTCCCTCTGTCGCTTAC
>URVW01000094.1 GCA_900551435.1 uncultured Faecalibacterium sp. | reverse complement strand
CTATCCTCGGTCACGCCGATGGCGGTCTTGAACATCAGGTTGAACTTGCGGATGGGGGTGAAATCGTGCTTGCCGCAGACGGGGCAGACGATGTCCTCATGCTCGGCGATGAACTGATCCATCTCGTCGAAGCTCATAGCATCGACGTTGACCTCGGGATGCTCGTCGCCGATCAGCTTGTCGGCGCGGTGGCGTGCCTTACAGGCGCGGCAGTCCAGCAGCGGGTCCGAGAAGCCAGCCACATGGCCGGTGGTGATCCACGTCTGCGGGTTCATGATGATGGCCGCATCCAGACCCACATTGTAGGGGCTTTCCTGCACGAACTTCTTCAGCCATGCTTTCTTGACGTTGTTCTTGAACTCGACGCCCAGCGGGCCGTAGTCCCAGCTGTTGGCAAGACCGCCGTAGATCTCAGAACCGGGGAACACATAACCACGGTTCTTGCAGAGATTGACGATCATATCAAGGGTCTTTTCGCTCTGTTCCATTGTAATAACATCCTTTCCGTCCGCGGCTGGCTTGCCGTGTCGTGTTGTGTTGATTCCCGGCGGCTTTCCCCACCGCCGGATGTGTCTTCTTTCGAGGAAGGACACAGTATCTTTACTTTATCATGTTTTGGAAGCGTTGTAAAGTCCGGCGGCAGATTCATCCCGCTTTCCGGCAGAACTTCACCAGCATCCGGTAGACGCTGTCCGGGTCCAGCGGCTTGGTCAGATGTTCGGTCATGCCCGCCGCAAGAGCTTTCTGGTGGTCCTCCGCAAAGGCGTTGGCCGTCATCGCGAGGATGGGGATGGTCTTGGCATCCGGACGGTCCAGCGCACGGATGGTCCGCCACGCTGAGCAGGGTGGTGCGGGACAGGCTGTCCGGCAGTTCCTCCGCCTTCAGCGGTGTGTCGGTCAGACCGTCGGCGGACGCATGATGCTCCACCTTCCCTTCCGGCGTCAGCAGCAGGACCGCGATCAGCGCACAGACCAGAAGATAATGCCCCCGATTGAGCCGGGGCTGTGAAGCATCAGTCATCGTCCATCCCCTCCAATCCCTCGAGATAGTGTTCCGGCTCGTCCAGATACCGGCTGACGATTTCCGCCGTGGTCCCATCCCGCAGCATTTCGTTGAACACGGCGGTCAGTTGTTCAGGCAGACCGTCCCCGCGTTCCTTGGCAAAAGCGACGCCCAGCAGTCCCAGACTGGCCGCCGCAAGCGTCAGCCGAAGCACCTTTCGGCGCGAAATACCGTTTTCCATCATTCTACAATTCCTCCAGAAAAATGTCATTTTTGGCGATATCTTCCAGAATGAGCATATTATAGCAAAATATGGAATAAAATGAAAGAGGTTTTTGTGAAGTGTGACTTTTCCTGCGGAAAATTTACCGGTTTTTAGAGCAAAAAAGGGGCTGCCGCACACCGTGCAGCAGCTCCTTTCCTATAATTTACTTATGATACTTCATTCCTGCGTTGATGGTACAGGCGCGGTAAATTTGCTCCGTCAGGACCAGACGCGCCAGCTGGTGCGGCATCGTAATGCGGCCCATGCTGAACTTCAGCACCGCCGCCCGCTTCACCTCATCGGACAGGCCGTGCGACGAACCAATGACGAACGCCACGTCTCCCGCCCCGCTGTTTGCGCGGTCTGCAAGGAACTGCGCCAGCTCGTCGGAGGAGATCTGCTTTCCCTCAATGCACATCGCCACGATGGACGCACCCTTCCGGACATTGGAAAGGATAGCTTTTCCTTCTTTGTCCAGTGCCTTTTTCACCACAGCGTCGGAAGCGTTTTTCTCTTCGATCTTCTCTTCCGGCAGCTCGATGATGCGGAACGATGCAAACGCCGCCAGCCGCTTCTGATATTCAGCCACGCCCTCGGCGAAGTATTTCGCGTTGAGCTTGCCGACGCAAATCAAATCGATATTCTGCATAGGAGTCCCCTTTTTCTCACAGCAAACTCATCTGCTCCCCTTCATCCTCGGCGCGGATGAGCGCACCGGTGGCGGGCAGACTGCGGACGCGGTAGCGGTGCGGATCGACCAATTCCAGCGTCTCCGCCGGGACCACCGACGCGATGCGCTGGTTCTTTTTCAGGGTGACGACCGCCACGCCCTGACTGTCTCGGGTCGCCTTTGCGCCGATCTGCGCCGTGCCCACCAGCAGCATCCGGCTCGCGCTGGTGCGGATGGCAAGCTCGGTCTCCTCGGGCAGGAACACCATCTTGGACAGCGGTTCCTTGTCGCAGTAGGCTTTGAGCAGCTTGCGGCGGTTCTGCTTGGTGGCGTAGGACGTCAGCGGGATCTTCGCACACTTGCCGCTCTCAAAGAAGAAGAGCATAAAGCCGGAATAATCGCTGGTGATGACCATGGACAGGATGTTCTCGCCCTCGTCCATGCCCAGACGTCCGGGAATGAAAATGCCCATCTGCGCCACTTTCCCGTCCTCCAGCTCGTTCAGGCGCACCTTGTACACCTGCTGTTTGTCGGTGAAGAACAGCGCTTCCACGTTGTTCCGCGTCTCCACCTGCTGGATGATCTCGTCGCCCTCCTTGAGCTTCTGTGCACCGGATGTGCGCAGACTTTGGGGCGGAATTTTTTTCAGATAGCCCTCGCGGGTGAAGAACACCGTGACGGGATAATCCGGGATCTCTTCTTCCTCCGCGCCGCTCTCTTCCTCGGGCAGGTCGTACAAAATCTCGCTGCGGCGGGGCTGAGCGTATTTCTTGGCCACCTCGGTCAGCTCTTTGATGATGATGCGGCGGATGCGGGCGGGCTTGGCCAGAATGTCGTTCAGGTCGGCAATGTCCTTTTCCAGCTGGTCAATTTCGCTGGTCCGCTTGAGGATATACTCACGGTTCAAATGGCGCAGCTTGATCTCCGCCACATAGTCGGCTTGAACTTCATCGATGCCGAAACCGATCATCAGGTTGGGCACAACTTCCGTTTCCTCTTCGGTGGTGCGGATGATGTGGATGGCCTTGTCGATGTCCAGCAGGATGGCCGCAAGGCCCTTGAGCAGATGCAGACGCTTCTCCTTGCCGTGCAGGTCGAAATAGGTGCGGCGGCGGACGCACTCCATCCGGAACGCGGTCCACTCCTGCAAAATTTCGCGCACGCCCATGACCTTCGGCTGGCCGGACACCAGAATGTTGAAGTTCGCGCTGAAGCTGTCCTCCAGCGGGGTGGTCTTGAACAGCTTTGCCATCAGCTTTTCGGCATCCACGCCGCGCTTGAGGTCCAGCGTGAGCTTCAGACCGTTCAGGTCCGTCTCGTCGCGCATGTCGCTGATCTCTTTGATCTTGCCCGCCTTGACCAGCTCGGCGATCTTGTCCATGATGGCTTCCACGGTCGTGGTGGGCGGAATTTGAGTAATTTCCAGCATATTTTCGCCGGGGACCACATTATAACGGGCGCGCACTTTGACGCTGCCGCGGCCGTTCTCGTAGATCTCCCGCATCTGGGCTTCATCGTACAGAATTTGTCCGCCGCCCACGAAATCCGGCGCGGGCATGGTGGTGGAGATGTCGTGCTGCGGGTCCTTCATCAGAGCAATGGTGGTGTTGCACAGCTCGGCCAGATTGAACGAGCAGATGTTGCACGCCATGCCGACCGCGATGCCCAGTGTATTGTTCGCCAAGATCGTGGGGAAGGTCACAGGCAGAAGGGTGGGTTCGGTGGTGGTTCCGTCGTAGTTCGGGACGAAATCGACCGTCTCCTTGTCGATGTCCCGGAACAGCTCTTCGCAGACGCCTTCCAGCTTGGCTTCGGTGTAACGGGCTGCGGCGCAGGACATGTCCCGGCTGTAGGCCTTGCCGAAGTTGCCCTTGCTGTCCACAAAGGGGACCAGCAGACTTTCGTTGCCCCGGCCCATGCGGACCATCGTATCATAAATGGCGGCATCGCCGTGGGGGTTCAGGTGCATGGTGCTGCCCACGATGTTGGCGGACTTGGTGCGTGCACCCTTGAGCAGACCCATACCGTACATCGTATAGAGCAGCTTGCGGTGGGCGGGCTTGAAGCCGTCGATCTCGGGCAGGGCGCGGGAGACGATGACGCTCATCGCATAGGGCATATAGTTGGTTTCCAAGGTGCGGGTGATGGGGTCCTCAAGGACGCTGCCCGCGTTCAGGATCTCAACGCCGTCGCCCAGCTGCGGGCGGACCGGTTTGAGCGCTTTTTTTGTTGTTCGTTTTGCCATTCTCTATCCTCTTTATCTAACAGCCGTATCTAGGGTTCGTGCCAGTTGCAGCAAGGGCTTTTGGACATTCCCACGCAAGTGAATCGGGGATTCCATACCCCGCCCTATTGCCTACGGCAACAGGGTCCCACCCGTCGGACACTTGCTTAGGGAATATCCGAAAGCCCCTCCAAAAGCAGCATTAAGACACATCCAAATCATCCAGATACTCCGCGCCGTGCTGTGCAATGTGCTCCTTGCGTCCGGCAAGGTTGTCACCCAGCAGCAGGTCGAACACCCGGGCCGTCTCCTCCACATCGGTGGGCAGCACCTTGATGAGGCGGCGGCTCTCGGGATTCATGGTGGTCAGCCACATCATCTCGGGGTCGTTCTCACCAAGACCTTTCGAGCGCTGGATGGTGTATTTTTTATCGCCGATCTCCTTCAGGAACGCGGCCTTTTCCGGCTCGGTGTAGGCGAAATAGGTGTGGTCCTTGGTCGTGATCTCGTACAGCGGCGATTCCGCGATGTAGACATAGCCCTCGTTGATGAGGGTCGGCGTCAGGCGGTAGAGCATGGTCAGGACCAGCGTGCGGATCTGGTAGCCGTCCACGTCGGCATCGGTACAGATGACGATCTTATTATACCGCAGATTCTCAAGGTTAAAGGTCGCCAGCTCCTTGTTGTGCTTGCCGCCCAGCTCGACGCCGCAGCCCATGACCTTGATGAGGTCCACGATGATGTCCGACTTGAAAATACGGGCGTAATCCGCCTTCAGGCAGTTCAAAATCTTGCCGCGAATGGGCATGATGGCCTGGTATTCACTGTCGCGGCTCTGCTTGACCGCGCCCATAGCCGAATCACCCTCGACGATATACAGTTCGCGGCGGGACGCATCCTTGGTGCGGCAGTCCACGAATTTCTGCACGCGGTTGGCGAGGTCGATCTGGGTCGATAGCGTTTTTTTGATGCTCTGGCGCGTTTTTTCGGCGTGTTCGCGGCTCTGCTTGTTGACCAGCACCTGCTGGCAGAGCTTCTGGGCCTCCTCCGGCTTTTCGAGGAAGTACACTTCCAGATAATGCTTGAGGAAATCGGTCATCGCCTGTGAGACGAACTTATTGGTAATGGCCTTTTTGGTCTGGTTCTCGTAGCTGGTGCGGGTGGAAAAGCTGGACGAGACATACACCAGACAGTCCTGCACGTCCTGAAAGCTGATGGCGCTCTCGCCCTTTTTATAGAGGTTCTTTTCCTTCAGATACTTATTGATCTGGTACACGAAGGCCGTGCGCACCGCATGTTCCGGGCTGCCGCCGTGTTCCAGCCACGAAGAGTTGTGGTAGTATTCGAGCAGCTGCACCTTATTCGAGAAGCAGAATGCCGCGCTCATCTTTACCTTATATTCGGGCTGGTCCTCGCGGTCGCGGCCGGACGCTTCGCTCTCACAGCTGAACACGGGCGTCAGGGTGTCCTCGCCCGCGACTTCGGCCACATAGTCCGCGATGCCGTTGGCGTAGCACCAGCTTTCCTTCCATGCCTTGCCGGTGGCTGGGTCCTTTTCCTTTTCATCGGTGAAGTTCAAGGTCAGGCCCGCGTTGACCACAGCCTGACGGCGCAGGACATCTTTATAATAGCTGCCGGGAACGTCGATGTCGGTAAAAACCTCGTCATCGGGCTTCCAGTGGATGATGCTTCCGGTGCGGCGTCCTTTATAAGGTTCCTTTTGCAGTCCGCCGACGTTCTCGCCCTTTTTGAAGTCCAGATGATAATGATAGCCGTCGCGGTAGATGTCCGCCGTCATCCATGCGGACGAATACTGCGTGGCGCACAGACCCAGACCGTTCAGGCCCAAGCTGAACTCATAGTTGTCCTCGCCCTCGCCGTATTTGCCGCCCGCGTACATCTCGCAGAACAGCAACTCCCAGTTGTAGCGGCCCTCACCGTTGTTCCAGTCCACGGGCATTCCGCGGCCAAAGTCCTCGACGATGACGCTGCCGTCCTTGCAGCGGGTGACGTTGATGGTGTCGCCGTGGCCGTCGCGGGCCTCATCGATGGAGTTGGAGACGATCTCAAAAATAGAATGGGCACAGCCCTCCACGCCGTCCGAGCCGAAAATAACGGCCGGACGCTTGCGGACGCGGTCTGCACCCTTCAAAGAAGTAATGCTCTCGTTACCGTATTCCTGTTTTCTTGCCATGTTTTACCCTCCCGGTCTGTTCCGGATGCATCCACCCCGCACGGACCGAATCGTATTCTAGCTTTCTATTAAACCATAGGTTGTGGATAAAGTCAATTTTCGTTTTCATCTTCGGTCCAGCTCGGTTGCCGGGTGCAGAAAGTTCAAAAATCCTCTTCTATTATTTATCGTCCGAACGCATTTTTCAAGAAAAGTCTGATTTTTTTCGAAAAAATTTGCATTTTCCTCTTTACAAATCCAGAATTTCGGGTATAATAATCATCGTCCGGTGCGCCTCTGTAGCTCAGTCGGTAGAGCAGGGGA
>URVW01000093.1 GCA_900551435.1 uncultured Faecalibacterium sp. | reverse complement strand
TAACTTTCTGTGCCATGATAAATGCACCTCCAAAAATCTGTGGTGAGTTGCGGCGTCCGTTCGGACGCCTCCCACGAGCGTGCGCTCGGTGCACACGCTCTATAAGAACCGCTCTGCGGTCTTACCTTGGTAAACGGTTGATGCCGGTTGGTTACGGCAGCTCGACCTGCGCGATGTCCACTTCTGCGGGCGTCTCGCGGCCAAACATGTTGACCTTGAGCTTGACTTTGAAGCTCTCGGTGTCGATGCCCTCGACAAGGCCCATAAAGCCTTCCAGCGGGCCGGCGGTGATCTGCACGGTGTCGCCGACTTTGAAATCGACGGTCAGCGGAGCCGCCTTCTCGACGCCCATCTTCTCGACCTCTTCAGGAGAGAGCGGAACGGGCTTGGATGCAGGACCGACGAAACCGGTGCAGCCGCGCGTGTTGCGCACCACATACCAGGTATCGTCGTTCATGACCATCTTGACCAGAACGTAGCCGGGGAACAGCTTGTGCTCCACCATACGCTCCTTGCCGTCCTTGATCTCCGGGACCATCTCGGTGGGGACCTTGATGTCGCAGATCAGGTCTTGCAGGCGGCGGTTCTCGACCATGGTCTGCAGGTCCGTAGCGACCTTATTCTCGTAACCGGAATAGGTGTGGACCACATACCAGAGGGCTTCATTGGACTGTTCTTCCATTTTTCAAACCTCCGTTTCAAGATGAATCAAGCGCCGATGATCAGGCCCAGGATGCCGCCGAAAATGGCATCCAGCGCGATCATGACAACGGCAGCGATCGCCACGGTGACGAGCACGACGATGGTGTTGGTCTTGGTGTCCTCTTTGGACGGCCACACGACCTTCTTCAGCTCGCTCTTCGTGTCGCGGAAGAACTTTGCGACGCGGTCGCAGAAGCCCTTCACGGCGGCCTTCATTCTGGCCACAAAGCCCGGCTTTTTCTCGGTTTTGTCTGCCATGATGTTGTCCGCCTTTCTTACTTGGTTTCGCGATGAACCGTGTGCTTCTTGCAGAAACGGCAGTACTTCTTCATCTCGAGACGATCGGGGTTGTTCTTCTTGTTCTTCGTGGTGTTGTAGTTGCGCTGCTTGCACTCGGTGCAGGCCAGAGTGATTTTAACGGTCATTTGTTGACACCTCCATTATAACGGTTGTTTTGAACCTCCCTCGGCTTGCGGGAGCGCCTTAAAATCGGGGCGCACTTAATAACCCCGCAAAAGAGGTGATATCATTGTATCACGTCCTTTTCCATCCGTCAAGCGTATTTTTTGCGTTTTTTCAACTTTTTTGAAAAATTTTTCTTTGGGGCCTTTTGCGTTCTGTCTGCTTGCATCCCGCGCATAGATATTGTATAATAACAGCGTCTATCCCTATTATAGAGAAATTTTCGGCTTTTGAGCCATAGGATCAGGAGAGATCATGATGCAATCTGAAGA
Source organism: uncultured Faecalibacterium sp. (assembly GCA_900551435.1). Classification (GTDB taxonomy): domain Bacteria; phylum Bacillota; class Clostridia; order Oscillospirales; family Ruminococcaceae; genus Faecalibacterium. Next base: position 5,238 of record URVW01000093.1, on the reverse strand, counting down.
TAAACTCTGTGTCGTCGTTCTGTTCGGCGGCATGTCCAGCGAGCACGAGGTCAGCCGCGTGTCCGCCGGGACGTTCGTAGACAATCTCGACCGCAGCCGTTACGAAGTGCTCACCGTAGGCATCACCAAGGAAGGCCGCTGGCTGTGCACCGAGGCATCTTCCGCCCAGATGGCCGACGGAAGCTGGGAAGAGCTGGCGACCAACATGCCCTGCGTCATCAGCCCGGACCGCGCGGACCACGGCATGATCCTGTTCACTCCGTCCGGTCAGGTGGAAAAGATCCACGTCGATGTCGTCATCCCGGCGCTCCACGGCTTGTGGGGCGAGGACGGCACGGTGCAGGGTCTGCTGGAGCTGGCCGGCATCCCCTATGTGGGCTGCGGCGTTCTGGCAAGCGCCGTCTGCATGGATAAGGCCGTGGCGAACGCTCTGTTCGATGCCGCCGGCATCCCCCACACCCAGTGGCTGGCTGCCAACCGCTGGGAGATTGAATCCGACCTCGAGGGCGTCTGCGACGGCGCGATCGCGAAGCTGGGCTGGCCCATCTTCGTCAAACCCGCCAACGCCGGTTCCAGCGTAGGCATCACCAAAGCGCATGACCGCGCTGAGCTGAAGGAGGCCATCAAGCTGGCCCTTGAGAACGACCGCAAGGTGGTCTTTGAAGCCTTTGTGGACGGCCACGAGGTCGAATGCGCCGTCATCGGCTCGGACCCTGCCGTTGCCACCCGCCCGGGTGAGATCCTCGCCGGTGCAGAGTTCTACACCTACGACGACAAGTATAAGAACGGCGTCAGTCAGGTCGTCATTCCGGCAAAACTGTCTGAAGAAAAGCTCGACGAGGTCAAGACCTATGCCGCCATGGCCTACACGGCCCTGAACTGCGAGGGTCTGGCGCGCTGTGACTTCTTTGTGGAGCACGGGACCGACAAGGTCATGATCAACGAGATCAACACCTTCCCCGGCTTCACCCCCATCAGCATGTATCCCAAGCTTATGGAGCACGAGGGCACGCCTGTGCCCGCTCTGATCGACCACCTGATCGAACTTGCCCTGGAAAGGACGGAAAAGCAGCATGGATAACCGCCCCATCGGCGTTTTTGACAGCGGCCTTGGTGGACTGACCGGCGTAAAGGAACTGCGCAAGCGGCTCCCGCACGAAAACATCGTCTATTTCGGCGATACCGGCCGCGTCCCCTACGGAAGCCGCAGCCCTGAGACGATCTTGCAGTATGCACGGCAGGACATCGCGTTCCTGCTGTCCCAGAACGTCAAATGCATCATGGCCGCCTGCGGCACAGTGTCCAGCACCTATCCCGTCTCCGAAGCAGCCCAGCTGCCAGTCCCCTATCTGGGCGTCGTGGACGCCGCCGCGCGGGAAGCCGCTTTTGCCACCCGGAACCGCCGCATCGGCGTCATCGGAACGGCGGCCACCATCCGCTCCCGCAGCTATGAAACGCTTCTGCGGAAGCTGGTCCCCGGCGTCGAGATCACGGCGCGGCCCTGTCCGCTCTTCGTTCCGCTGGTCGAAGCCGGTTATGTGGATCACAGCGCCCCCGACAAGCAGGAAGTGACCAAGCTGGTCATCGCGCAGTACCTGACCGAGGTGCGGGACGCCGGAGTGGACACCCTCATCCTCGGCTGCACCCACTATCCCCTGCTCAAGACCATGATCGGCGAGTTCATGGGCCGGGACGTCGTGCTGGTCGATCCTGCCAAGACAGCGGCCCACCGCTTGGAGCGTCTGCTCAGTGAGCGCGGTCTGCGGGCCAGCCGTCCGGAAGGCGAAGCGCATTTCTTTGTCAGCGACACGCCCGACAGCTTTTCCCAGACAGCAGACCTGTTCCTTGGCGAGTACAAGGGCGGGCCGATCGAGCAGATCGCCATTGACAAATACTAAAAAGGACGTTCAACCGTGAAGGATAACTTTATCATCCGCATCAAAAGCTGTTCGGAGCAGTTCGACCACATGGAGCCTGTCCCCGTGGAGGAAGAGGACCGCATTGAGATCATGACCTACGGCAGCTTCCTCAAAAAGGGCGACACCTATTATATTACCTATAAAGAAACGCAGACCATCGGCTTCGAGGGCTGCACCACTACCATTAAAATCGCCGCCGACGGGAGCCGCGTGGCCATGCTTCGATTTGGTCCGGCCAGTGCGCAGATCATCATTGAGAGGGACCGCCGGAACATCTGCTACTACGAAACAGAGGTCGGTTCGCTGACCCTCGGTGTCACCGGCGACGGCATCGAATGCGGCCTGACTGAAAAAGGCGGCACGGCAAAGTTCAGCTACCTTCTGGATGCCGATGACCCCATCTCGGTCATCAACCGCACGACCTTAGAGATCAGCGTTCAAAAGCCGAACTGACCATAAAATTTTTTCCTCTCCCGTCCGATGGGCGGACCGCGAGAGGGTCCAGAACGAGAAACCAAACGAAAGGAACCTATCCATGACCGATTTTGAAAAGACCTACCAGAACTACAATCCCCGCTCGGCTGCCCTGAGTGAGGCCCGTGCTCTGCTGACCGCCGCCGCCAAGGCCGCGATGGTGGACGGCACGCTGCCCGAAGCTGAACTGCCCGCCTTCATCGTGGAGATCCCCGCCGACACCAAAAACGGCGATATCGCTTCCAACCTCGCCATGGCCGGTGCACGCACTTGGCGCAAGGCTCCCAAGATGATCGCCGATGCCCTGCTGGCTCACCTGCCCTCCCTCGAGGATAGCGTGTTCGCCAAGGTCGAGGTCGCCGGTCCCGGCTTCATCAACCTGTTCCTGTCTCAGTCCTTCTGGGCCAGCGTCGTGCTGGGCGCTGCCGCCAACAAGGAGTACGGCCGCACCGATTACGGCAAGGGCGCAAAGTACAACGTGGAGTTCGTCTCTGCCAACCCCACTGGCCCCATGCACATGGGCAATGCCCGCGGCGGCGCTCTGGGCGACTGTCTTGCCGCCGTCCTCGACTGGGCTGGCTACGATGTGACCCGCGAGTTCTACATCAACGACGCGGGCAACCAGATCGAAAAGTTCGGCAAGAGCCTTGCCATCCGCTACCTGCAGCTTTACAAGGGCGAGGATGCCTGCCCGCTGCCCGCCGAGTGCTATCAGGGCGCCGACATTGTGCAGCGCGCCAAGGAATTTGCCGAGGTTCACGGCGATGCCTATGTCGAGAAGGATTTCGAGGAGCTGAAAAAGGCGATCGTTGCCGACGCCCTGCCCAAGAACATTGCCGGTCTGCAGCGCGATCTGGGCAAGTACCGCATTCAGTATGACGTCTGGTTCCATGAGAGCGACCTGCACAATTCCGGTGCGGTCAAGGCCGTGGTGGACAAGCTGCTGGAGATCGGCGCCTGCTACAAAGCCGAGGACGGCGCCATTATGTACCGCAGCGCCCAGTATGCCGCCAAGTACGGCGTTGCCAACAAGAAAAAGACCGACGACGGCAGCGAGGAGGAAGCCAAGGACGAGGTGCTTGTCCGCGCCAACGGCATCCCCACCTACTTTGCCGCCGATATCGCCTACCATTATAATAAGCTGGCCGTGCGCGGCTTTGACAAGGCCATCGACGTCTGGGGCGCTGACCACCACGGCCACGTCGCCCGCATGAAGGGCGCAATGGATGCCATCGGCCTGAACGGCAATGACCTCGACGTCGTTCTGATGCAGATGGTCAACCTGATGCGCGACGGCAAGCCCGTGCGTATGAGCAAGCGCACCGGCAAGGCCATCACCCTGACCGACCTGCTGGACGAGGTGCCCATTGATTCCGCGCGCTTCTTCTTCAACCAGCGCGAAAGCTCTTCCACCCTGGATTTCGACCTTGATCTGGCTGTGCGCAACGACAGTGAGAACCCCGTCTACTACGTGCAGTACGCCCACGCCCGCATCTGCTCGGTGCTGAAAAAGCTCGAGAGCGAGGGCGTTACCTTTAACGGTGTGGACGGTGTCGATGCCGCTGTGCTGACCGACCCCACCGAGCAGGCCCTGATCCGCCTGCTGGCCGCTTTCCCGGCGGAAATCGTGGCCGCAGCCGACAAATACGACCCCGCCCGCATCACCCGCTTCTGCATTGATGTGGCAACGGCGTTCCACCGCTTCTACAATTCCTGCCGCATTCTGGACGCCGAGGGCGCCGTGCAGCAGGGACGCATTGCCCTGTGCCTGGCGGTGCGCAGCGTGATTTTCAACATCCTGACGATGTTCAAGGTCAGCGTACCCGAAACGATGTAAAAACCGCAGAATGAAAAATCCCCTGCCGGCAAGGCAGGGGATTTGCTGTATAGGCTGGAATAGGGGGCATACAGGGCGGTGCTTACACGCGCCCAACATATCCAGTATACCACAGGTTTATGCACAAATCAATCTGTAATATGTACAAATCTTTCTTTGCAACGTTGGCGATTTTGCGAATAGACGAACCGCTAAGGGTGTGGTATAGTATAGTCACAGAAAGAAAACAGCCGGAGATAAGGAAGACAAACTTCCAAGTGAAGCCACTTTCCCAAAGCTCACACAAAGACCGGTCATGGAACGATCGACAGCTTAAAGAAGATTTTCTGAGATCGAAAGATCAAACAGAAACACTTTAGGGACTCCGATCCAAAAACATGAGGGCATCAGAGCAGGAAAGACAAAACAAAGGCTCGCCGGCAGGATTCGTAAGAAAGGAGGCTCAGACCCGATGGCAAACTTTAAAGATCCCATTCATCACCGGCGGGTCTGCGCTGGCTGACAAAGTAAGAACCACATCCAAAGCCGCAGGGCATACCCTGTAAAAGAAAATTTAGCGATGCATGGTTCACCAACTTTTGATTAGCAAAGCGCAGAGGCCGCCCACCCGAAAGACCTCAGCGTGTTATATAGATCAAGAGAAAGAAGGCTGGTAGAGATGACCGTTATCACTCCACCGAACCCAAGGAGCCTGAAATTCACCTGATCAACAAGGAGATACTCCAATGTACAAGAGTTAAGAGGGTTCGCCCTCAGCATCAGACCCAGACCCGAAACTACGAACCATTCAGAAAAGGGATACTCCCATGAACGCGTAAGATTAGCCAAGGGTTTCAAAAACTTCGCAACAGATAGGATGCGGTTCCTATGATTTTGAGTGACCAGTCCGAAAAATAACGAATAAGGGTTATGAGGCTTATGACTCCGAAGAAGTAAGACCGCCGGTGCAGATGGAAACATCTGCACCGGCTTTTTTGTTGTGGGCTGTTGCGATGTAGGGGCGGGGTG
>URVW01000092.1 GCA_900551435.1 uncultured Faecalibacterium sp. | reverse complement strand
CGTTCTTGTACTCATCGCTGGTCCACCACACGGTGTCCTTGGAGTTCTCGTCCATCACGATGAACTTATCCTTGGGAGAACGGCCGGTATAGATGCCGGTCATCACGTTCACAGCACCCAGCTCGCTGACGTGACCCTTCTCGTAGCCTTCCAGCTCGGGCTTGGTCTCCTCTGCGAACAGCTGCTCGTAGGAGGGGTTGTGCACGACTTCAGTCGTGCCGGTAATGCCATACTTGGTAAGATCCAACTTTGCCATATTTGCGTACCTCTACTTTCGTTTGATCCTTACATAACTCTGTGTAGGAGATGCAGCGCCATTTATGGTACGGACACCGCACAAGGGGGAGACTGCACAGAACGATGCAATGCAAATTCTCCTGTCTATCATTATACACAAAAGCTTTCCAAAAGCAATAAATGGAAGGTTCTGTTTGCAAAAAAGAAACAAATTTCATAAACAGACCTTCCCGTATAAAGTAAATTCACGAAGCCCGGCAGGGATGCAGACCGTGAAAAATAAGGCGGGACGGGAGAAAACCGACATTTTGATAAAACTTTGACAAATCGGGATGCAAGGTGGGACCCCGGCCACGGTGGGGCAAAAAACACAGCAGACAGCTCTTTGGTACAAGACTGAGAAAATGTGAATGAGCACAAAAAATAAAATGGTAGTTGAAAAAATAAAGCAGTATGGTACAATAAAGCTAGAGAGGACTCTCCGAGAAACAGAAACCAACAACCCGAAAGAAAGGAGTGCTTTTTCATGAAAAAGATCGTCCCGATCCTGCTGACCATGGTTTTGGCCCTGACCCTTTGTGTGGTGGGCTTTGCGGATGCAGAAAGCTATGACGATGATCCTGCGGAAGAACCAACCACCCCGACTGCGATGGAATCGGTAGAGGCAGCTGCAGTCCAACCAAGACGCAGTGAGTGCGATGCTTGTGGGAAAATGTCTTGCGTAACCCAAAAAAAAGGCACTTTTGAGACCGGACTGTATGAAGAAAAATGCATCCATTATCCCCACGGGACGGACGAAGTCTATCATCGGAATGCTACATATTACAAGGTCTGCGGTTCCTGCGGATACAAGTCTGGCACATGGACTGTGGACGAGGGAGAGTCGCTCCGGTACTGCCACGGGTGGTCGGCGACAAAGCACTGAGTTCCGGGGAGAGCGATTTTTGTACGGCTGAATGGAGAGACCCCTGTAGCAGGGAGCCGCTGATCGGCTGAAGAACTTGTGATAAACAGCAGCCCAAAGCCATAAAAACAGCTTTGGGCTGCTGTTTTTGCAATATCTTGGCCAGCAGAAACGTTTTAGTTGTAAAGGAACCTTACTTATGCTATACTGGCTTTATAAGAAATACTTTTCCGCCCGCTGCGGCGGCTATACATATAAAGGAAACTGCCATGAAAACCATCTACATTCTGCTCACCCGTTCCGGCACGCTGCTGTCCAAGCTGGTCTATGCCGTTACCGGAGCCAGCTATACCCACGCCTCCATGGCGTTTGACGAAGAGCTGAACTGTCTGTACAGTTCCACCCGCAAAAACAGCTATACCATGTTCCCGGCAGGCCCCAGCAAGGAATATCTGAACAAGGGCGTTTTCCGTCTGCGCGGGGATGCGCCCTGTGCGCTGTATGCGCTGGAAGTCACTGACGAGGCCTATGTCCGCGCCCGCCGCCGTGCCGAGCACATGATGGCGCGGGGCGAGCTGTACCGCTTCAACACGCTGGGGCTGATTCTGTGCGCACTGCATATCCGTTGGCAGCGCCGCCGACATTATTTCTGTTCCCAGTTTGTCAGTGAGGTGTTGGAAAAGAGCGGTGCAATGGCGCTGCCCAAGGACAGCACCCTGATGCACCCCAACGACTACACCCAGCTGCCCCAGCTGAAGCGCCTGTACGAGGGCTCTCTTGCCGACCTGCCCCAGCGCAAGGTGATGGAGCTGGGTGAAGCTCCCACAGTGGTCAGCGTGTATCTGGGACTGATGCTGGGTTTGGCCAAAGCCGGGGTGCGCAAGATTTTTTAAAAAAATTGAAATTATGTGTTGACAAAGGGCACCCGGTATGCTAAAATAGCCAAGTCGGGTGCGAACACCTGATGCGAAAATGGTCGTATGGCCCGTTGGTCAAGCGGTTAAGACAGAGGCCTCTCACGCCTTTAACATCGGTTCGATTCCGGTACGGGTCACCATTTTATAGTAGTAAAACGGCCACGCGCCGTTTTATATAGATGCCTCTTTAGCTCAGTCGGTTAGAGCACCTGACTGTTAATCAGGGTGTCGCCTGTTCGAGTCAGGCAAGAGGCGCCAGTAAAGCGATGGAAGTTTTCCATCGCTTTTTTCTTTTGTTTGCGTCCTTTTGTTGACAGAAAATTGGACTGGGGATATACTTATTAAAAAATGAACCGCTCAGGCCGCTGTTCGGCGTCCGGGTTCCCGGATGGGCGGGCCTGAAAAAAGGAGACTAGCTATGAAACAGATCATTTTGACTGGCGACCGCCCCACCGGCCGTCTGCATGTGGGCCACTATGTCGGCTCCCTGAAAGAGCGCGTCCGTCTGCAGAACTCCGGCAAGTTTGATGAGATCTACATCATGATCGCCGATGCACAGGCGCTGACCGACAACGCCGACAACCCGGAGAAGGTCCGCCAGAACATCCTGCAGGTCGCGCTGGACTATCTGGCCGTGGGCATCGACCCGGCCAAGGCGCATATCTTCATCCAGTCCATGGTCCCGGAACTGACCGAACTGAGCTTCTATTATATGAACCTCGTCACGGTGTCCCGTCTGCAGCGCAACCCCACCGTCAAGGCGGAGATCCAGCAGAAGAACTTTGAGACGAGCATCCCGGTCGGCTTCTTCACCTATCCCATCAGTCAGGCGGCCGATATCACGGCCTTCCGCGCAACGACCGTCCCCGCCGGTGAGGACCAGATGCCCATGCTCGAACAGTGCCGCGAGATCGTCCACAAGTTCAACGCCGTCTATGGCGAGACCCTGACCGAGCCGGAAATTCTGCTGCCCTCCAACCACGCTTGTCTGCGTCTGCCGGGTATCGACGGCAAGGCCAAGATGAGCAAGTCTCTGGGCAACTGCATCTACCTCTCCGATGAGCCGGAGGACATCAAGAAGAAGATCATGTCCATGTACACCGACCCGGACCACCTGCGCGTGCAGGACCCCGGCAAGGTGGAGGGCAACCCGGTGTTCACCTATCTGGATGCGTTCAGCCGTCCGGAGCACTTCGCAGAGTTCCTGCCCGAATACCAGAACCTCGACGAGCTGAAAGCACACTATCAGCGCGGCGGTCTGGGCGATGTGAAGGTCAAGAAGTTCCTCAACAACGTCATGCAGTCCGAGCTGGAGCCGATCCGTACCCGCCGCAAAGAGTGGGAGCAGCGTCTGCCTGAGGTCGTCGAAATTCTGAAAGAGGGCAGCGCCGTGGCCGAGAAGGTCGCCGCCGAAACGCTGGCCGATGTCCGCAAGTCGATGAAGATCGATTACTTTGAGGATAACAATCTGCTGAAATAATCAAGCGTAGAAAATGAGACGCCCATTCCCGGACCCAAACGCCGGGAATGGGCGCTTTTTGTGTGGATGCAACTGCCGGTTGACAGATTTCCGGCCGCAAATGGTGGTTGTCAACCGAAAAACCTGCTATGATAGAAGCACAGAGGACGTCCGCTGAATTGATTTGATACGCCGCAGCGCGGCAGAAAAGAGAACGTTATGATCTTAGCAGAAAAAATTGCCCTGCTCCGCCGGAAAAACGGCTGGAGTCAGGAAGAACTGGCCAACCAGCTGGCGGTGTCCCGTCAGGCCGTCTCGAAATGGGAGAGCGGCGCTTCCATCCCCGACCTTGATAAAATTCTGAAGCTGAGCGAGCTGTTTCAGGTCACGACCGATTACTTGTTAAAGGACGCGCTGGAACAGCCGGATGCCGCCGCTGTGGTGCAGCCGGAGGAGCAGGACCGGGAACCTCACCGGACCGTCTCGCTGGACGAGGCCAACGAGTATCTGGATATCGTGCAGGAGCTGCGCGGCCGGATGGCGGCGGGCGTGGGATTGTGCATCCTCAGCCCGGTTTGTCTGTTGCAGCTGGGCGCGTGGGCCGACGGGACGCCGAACGAGGACCGGATGGGAGGTCTTGGCCTCATCATCCTTCTGGTGGTCGTGGCGCTGGGACTGCTGTGCATCCTGCCCGCAGCCTTTCGGCTGGAAAAGTTCGAGTATCTCGAAAAAGAAGAGATCGACCTTGCCTATGGCGTGGCGGGCATCGTCCAGCGCAGACAGCAGGACTATGCGCAGACCTACCGCCGCAGCATGACACAGGGCGTGGTGCTCTGCGTGCTGGCCGTGGTCCCGCTCTTTGGGGCGGCGATGCTGAATGCACCGGACTTCTGGGTGGTGGCCGCCGTCAACCTGTTGTTGGTCATCGTGGCGGGGGCAGTGCAGCTCTTCGTCCGGGCCGGGATGACGCAGGGCAGCTTCGACAAGCTGCTTCAGACGGGAGAATATTCTGTCCGCGAAAAGTGGACAAACCGCCGCGTGGGCTGGTTCGCCGGGGCCTATTGGTGTCTGGTGACGGCGGTGTATCTCGGTGTCAGCTTCCGCTATGATAACTGGGAAGAAAGCTGGCAGATCTGGGCTGTGGCCGGTCTGGTCTTTGCCGCCCTGTATTCCGCCATCCGCGCATGGGCGGACCGGGAGAGACGATAACAGAAAACAGCGCCGCTTTCTGTTTCCGGAAAGCGGCGCTGATGGTTGGGGTTATTTGTTGAAAAGGTCGCTGTGACTCCCGGTCCGGGCCAGCGTCAGAACCAGAACATCGTCCTCAATGCGGTAGATGAGCAGCCAATCCGGCTGAATGTGACATTCCCGGTGGCCGGACCAGTTTCCGGTCAATGGATGGTCGCGGTTTTTATCTGGCAAAGGTTCGCCGAGAGCGAGGTGCGCGACGACTTCTTCCAGAAGCGAGATTTTAAGTCCGCGCTTCATAGCCAATTTGTAATCGCGCTTGAACTGGGAAGTGGGCTTTACAATATATTTTGTCTTTCTCATTTTTTCAAATCCGCAAAAAGTTCATCAAGGTCGGTGTAGCCTTTCACATTCGGATCCTTTGCGATCCGTTCGGCTTCCAGCATGGCGGCTATCGTTTCTTTGTTGGGCTGTTCCATTTTGATTTCGAACGGAATGCCGCCCTCACGGAGAGACTGGCGGACAAAAATATTGAATGCCGTAGAAAGATTCATGCCGAGTTCGGAGAACAGGGCGTCTGCCTGTGCTTTCAGGTCGGAATCCATGCGAATGCTGATGTTGGTCGTTGCCATAAAAATCATCTCCTTTGCTTCTATTATAATGCATTGCACGAAGATTGCAATATGATGCACGAAAAATAATGGAAGAATAAACAAAAAGCGAGAGCCATCTCCCGGCCGGGAGATGGCTCTCGTGATATCTATCGCTATCTCAGCTCTTAGTTATTGTAGCTGCGGTTCTTGATCTCTTCGGTGACCTTTGCGATGAAGGCATCCACGTCCATCGTGGTGGTCTCGCCTTTGCGGTCACGGACGGAGACGTTGCCGGCCTCGGCTTCCTTAGCGCCCAGAACCAGCATATACGGCACACGGTCCACCTGCTGAGCAGCGCGGATCTTGTAGCCGATCTTCTGGTTGTCGTCGTCCAGAGCCACGCGGACACCGGCCTCGACCAGCTTCTCGGTGATGGACTCGGCATAGTCCAGCGTCTTTTCGGAGACGGGCAGGACCTTGACCTGAACAGGAGCCAGCCAAGTGGGGAACTTGCCCTTGGTCTCCTCGATGAGGTAAGCCATGAAGCGGTCCAGAGAACCCAGAATTGCACGGTGCAGGACCACGGGGGTCTTTTCCGTGCCGTCCTTGTCTACATAGGTCAGCTTGAACTTTGCGGGCAGGCAGAAGTCCAGCTGGCAGGTGGACAGGGTGTACTCAGCGCCGACAGCGGGCTTAACGTTGACGTCCAGCTTCGGGCCGTAGAAGGCGGCCTCGCCGATCTCCTCGGTGAAGTGGATGCCCAGCTCGGTCAGGACCTCGCGCAGAGCGTTCTCGGCGTGGTTCCACATGGCGTCGTCGTCGTGATACTTCTTCTTGTCGGCGGGGTCACGCAGAGACAGGACACAGCGGTAATCGGTGATGTTGAAATCCTTGTAGGTCTCGAAGATCAGATTGCAGACATCCGCGACCTCGCTCTTGATCTGCTCCGGGGTGCAGAACAGGTGGGCGTCGTTCTGGCAGAAGTGGCGGCCGCGCTCGATGCCCTTCAGCGTGCCGGAGGACTCGTAACGGAAGTCGTGTGCGATCTCGCCGATGCGCATGGGCAGGTCACGATAGGAGTGCGGACGGTTTGCGTAGATCATCATGTGATGGGGGCAGTTCATCGGGCGCAGAACATAGCTCTCGCCCTCCATCTCCATGGCAGGGAACATGTTCTCACGATAGTGGTCCCAGTGGCCGGAGGTCTTGTAGAGGTTGACCGTGCCGATGCAGGGGGTCATGACGTGCAGATAGCCGCGTGCACGCTCCTTCTCCTTGATATAGTTCTCAAGCTCCTGCCAGACGGTGTAGCCAGCGGGCAGGAACATGGGCAGACCACGGCCGACCAGATCGTCGGTCATGAACAGGCCCATCTCCTTGCCGATCTTGCGGTGATCGCGCTCGCGGG
>URVW01000091.1 GCA_900551435.1 uncultured Faecalibacterium sp. | reverse complement strand
GGGTCAGGATGCCCTGTTCAATGGCTTCCAGAAGGTTTGCCAGCCGCTTCTCTGTGTCCCTGAGCTGGTCTTTCAGGACAGGCAGCCGGGTGTTCTCCTTCTGCTGGGCTTCCATGACCAAATCTATCAGCTGTTCGATGATTTCATCGCTGAAAATCACCTTAATGGCAGTGTCCACCACGAACCGCTCCAGAGGCTCCTTGCGGATGGCTTTCAGGTCGCAGTGCGCCTTGCCGTGGCGTTTGGCGTTGCCGCACTTGTAGTAATAGTAGGTGTTTCCCATGTGGCTGGTGCCGCTTTCGCCACCCATCAGGGTGCCGCACTTGCCACAGAACAGCTTGGTGGTCAGCAGATAGCTCACATCCTCTTTTGCAGGCCGACCGTGGGCGATCTTGTTCTGCTCAAAACGCTGCTGTACCCGGTTGAACAAATCCTCGTCCACGATGGCGGGAATGCCGCCCGGTGTCACGATGTCTTTATAGCGGTACTCGCCTATGTAGCGGCGGTTCCGGAAGATCTGGAAGAAGCTGTTCTTCACGAACGGCTTCCCGGTGCGGGTACGCAGACCGCGCTCGTTCAGGGATGCTGCGATCTTCTCGGCCGGTTCGCCGTCGGCATACCGGCTGAAGATTTCCTGCACGATGGGAGCCGTCTCCGGGTCGATATGGTACAGCCTGTCCTCCTTGCCAATGGTGAAGCCCAGCGGCACCACACCGCCGTTGTACTTGCACTGGAGGGCGTTTTCGCGCTCACCGCGCGCCACTTTCAGGGCAAGTTCGGCGGAATAGTATTCCGCCATGCCGATAAGCATACTCTCCACCATAATGCCTTCAGGCCCCTGCGAAATGGGTTCCATGGCAGACACCAGATGGACACCGTTCTTTTCCAGCTGGTACTTGTAGTTCACAGCATCGAATCGGTTCCGGGCAAAGCGGTCCAGCTTCCAGACCAGAACCACATCGAAGATTTTCTTTCCGCTGTCTTTGATCATCCGCTGAAAGTCCGGGCGGTCATCCGTTTTGGCAGAGTAAGCACGGTCGATGTAGGTGCCGACCACGGTGATACCGTTCTTCTCGGCGTAGTCCTTGCAGTCGCGCAGCTGCCCTTCAATGGACGCTTCTCGCTGACTGTCGGATGAATAGCGGGCGTAGATTACGGCGGTCATGGTAGCACCTCTCTTTGCACATCATTGAATCAACGCAATGTTTCGTATAACCTATATACCATATTTCACACCTGTTTGCAAGAAAAACAAAACGGAAAAGTGGTGGTGCTCATCGTGAACACCACCACTTCAGAAGAAAAAAGTTCTTTGCCCGCTTATGCGTTTTAACAATTTGGAAACAATTACGGAAAATCGAATTTGAGCTTATTAGCTGAGAGCAAGAATCGTCCCGTGGCCACAAATTTTCAGTTCTTGAAAATTTCCTGTCCATCCGGGACTTCACTTCTTCAACTCTTGCGAGTTTCCGAAGTGTTCTTGTTGGGGCGTGCCTGCCCCAAACCCTGCTAGGAACGCGTGCTATAAGCTGGAATTTATAGATTCAATGGATAAAGGTGTGGGTTGTTCCAAACTCATGCATTTATTATAATAGGGCTGTGAGGAGGTGCTGGAATGAAGCAGTGTCCCATTGATTTCTTTGACCCGGAGGTGCAGCATTTGGCCGCATCTGCCGGGTGCAGACTTTACCGGATGCAAAACGACACCGGCGAAGGGCTCATCTCTGAATATCCGATCCTGTCGGGGATCGATCTTTTCTACAATGACTTTCACATGAAGGACGGGCAGAATCAGAACAAACGCCCCATGCCGGATACCATCGAAATCAATCACTGCCGGGAAGGGCGGTTTGAGTGCGAATTTCAGAACGGCGATTATCAGTATATCGGTGCGGGCGACCTGTCCATTCACCGGCTGAGCCACACCACCCGGCAGACCCGTTTTCCACTGGCGCACTATCACGGCATTTCCATCACCATCGACTTGCCGCGGGCGCAGCAGACGCTTTCTTCTCTGGAAGCCATCATGGGCGATCTTGATATCCATTTGGAAGCCATCGCCGAGCGTTTCTGCCGGGAAGAGAGCTGCTATGTGCTGCGCAGCAACCGGGAAGTCGCGCACATTTTCTCGGAGCTGTATGCCGCCCCACCGGAACGGATGGCACACTACCTGAAAGCCAAGGTACTGGAACTGCTCATGCTCCTAAACGACCTACCGCAGGAGTCCTTCTCGGAAAAGCGGCAGTTTTTCTCCCGCAGTCAGGTCACGGCTGTCCGGGCGATACACGATGCAATGATACAAGATCTCAGTCACCATTACACATTGGCTGAGCTTTCCCGGCAGTTCGGCATTGCGCAGACTTCCATGAAGCTCTGCTTCAAAGCCGTTTATGGCAGCTCCATTTATCAATACATGAAAACCTACCGGATGCAGACCGCCCGCGTCCTTTTGCAGGATACAAGCCGCAGTGTGACCGAGATCGCAGCTACACTCGGCTATGATAACCCTAGCAAATTTTCGGAAGCGTTCAAAAAGGAATACGGCATAAGCCCCACTCTGTTCCGAAACTCGCCGTCCGAATTGGATGTTTCCTGACGGTTCGGAGTGGCAGACCGTCTTTGTTTTGTTATACTTTCTGGTTAGAAAAAACTAACAAAGAAAGGATATTCCATTATGAGACGAATTCAAACCGGCGTGATTGCCGTATGCCTCGCCGCCGCTCTCCTGTCAGGCTGTGCAGGTTCTTCCGCCCAGAGTACCGCAAGCAGCACTGCCGCAAGTTCTGCGGCAGCTTCTTCCATCAGCACCACTGCTGTTTCCGCCAACTATGACGGCGGTTCCGGCACGCAGGAAGACCCCTACCAGATCAACAGCGTAGATTCCCTGCTGACCTTTGCTTCCAACGTCAACGATGGCTCGCAGGGCGGCTATGCCGGTGTTTCCTTCAAGCTGACCAGTGATCTGGACCTGTCTGGCGTCGAGTGGGCTCCCATCGGCAACATGAACGACATGGAAACACACTCCACCCTGTTCCTCGGCTCCTTTGATGGCGACGGCCATACCATTTCCAACCTGAACTATACTTCGGATGTTTACAACTGCGGTGCCGGTCTGTTCGGCGTAAGCTGCGGTGAGGTGAAAAATCTGACACTGGAAAATGCCACGGTCGCAGTAACGGAAGGCACTTCCATGGCCATTGGCGGTGTTGTGGGCTACAACATGGGCTCTGTAGACAACGTCACACTGAAAGGTGATTCCACCATTACCGGCAACAACTGTGTCGGCGGCATCGTGGGCGGCAACAACAACTCCATCACCAACTGCACGGTGGAGGGCGCTACCGTGGTCGTCATCGGTGACAATCACTTTACCGATCAGATCATCCAGGCAGACGTTGCCGAGTGCGGCGGTCTGGTAGTCGGCGGCAGCTTTGGCGGCAGCATCGACAGCTGCACCGCATCCGGCACCGTAAAAGCCACCGGCAATGAGCCGGTGGGTCTGGGCGGCATCGGTGGCTGTCTGGAAATGATGGACACCATCACCAACTGCACCGCTGATGTGACCATCGAGAGCGAAAACGGCGGTCACGCCATTGGCGGTTTATGCGGCTATGCGGGTACTCATTCCAACCCGGATATCTGCCTTGAGACGGAAGGCTTCTCCACTAAAAACTATCCCTCTGTCATTGACAACTGCAATGTGACCGTGAACATCAAGGCAAACGGTGTCACCCATGTGGGCGGCCTTGTGGGTACCGGCCTATACTACTACGGTGAGGAGACGGTTTTCAAAATCACCAACTGCTCGGTAAAGGGCAGCATTGACGGTGCCGTTACACCCGGTACCGTTGCAGGCCGCGCCGAGGGCAGCACCATTGAAAGCTGCACTGCCGATGTGACTATTGACGGGAACGCTGGTACGGAGCAGGTCGGCACAACGACCCAGATGTACGAAAGCGCAGACCAGTAAAATGATTTTCTCCATAAGGGCAATCAAGTTCGCACAATGATAACTTGATTTCAAAGCAAAAGGCAGGATACCACCGCCATGGTGATACCCTGCCTTTGCTCGTTTACCGCTCTGCACACTCTCGCCGCAGAACTTCCGATAAACAAAAAACGTACCCGAACCCTTTTTCGTAAAGAATTGGGTTCGAGTACGAACTGTATGGTGGACGGTACAGGACTCGAACCTGTGACCTCCTGCACGTCAAGCAGATGCTCTACCAGCTGAGCTAACCGTCCATATTCTGTTGCGCCGCAATCGGCTAGATGATATTATCATACTCTGCGGAAAAAAGCAAGCATTTTTTGAAATTTTCTGAAAAGTTTTTTGCACTTCGGGGGAACAACGGCGAATTTTCGCCACGGTGCGCGAGATTTGTCAACCAGAGGTGGTGTTCTCCGTTGCTCTGATTCACGGTTTGTGGTATAATACATTGATTATAATAGGAAAGGTATCGCAGAATGAGAGTTTTGGGCATCGACCCGGGGTATGCCATCGTAGGATGGGGCGTTTTGGACTATGCGGGGAACCGGTTCGCGCCGGTGGATTTCGGAGCGGTCTGCACCGATGCAGGGGTCCCGTTCGAGCGGCGGCTCGACGAGGTGTACACCGGCGTGAAAGAGGTCATCGAGCGGACCCGGCCGGAGGTGCTTGCCATCGAGAAGCTGTTCTACCAGCACAACCAGACGACGGTCATCGGCGTGGCGGAAGCGCGCGGTGTCATCCTGCTGGCGGCGGCACAGGCGGGCATCCCCATCTACGAGTACACGCCCATGCAGGTGAAACAGGCCGTCACGGGCTACGGCAAAGCGGTCAAGAAGCAGGTGCAGGAGATGACCCGCATCCTGCTGCATCTGCCCGCCATCCCCAAACCGGACGACACCGCCGATGCACTGGCCATGGCCATCACCTTCTGCCACACCAACGGCAACCAGCTCAACCGGTTCCGCCGTCAGGGCGTCGGCCCCATCTGATCGCAGCTTAACCATAAGGACGGAGCCTTGCAGTTTTCCGAAAGATTGAACTTGAAGCAAATCTGCGCGGGCCTGCCCGGTCTGCCAAGGACCCCTATGAGGGGAGCTGGCGCGTAAGCGCCTGAGAGGTTTCTATGATCTACTGTCTCACTGGAAAAGTCATCAAAAAAAGCCTGAACGCGGTGGTCCTCAGCTGCGGCGGCGTGGGCTATTATGCACAGTGTCCGGCCAGCGTGGCGGGCGCGCTGCCGGGGGTGGGCAAGGAAGCCACTCTTTACACGGTGATGAGCGTGACCGAAAATGACGTCAGCCTGTACGGTTTTGCGACTGAGGAGCAGCAGTCCTGCTTCGAGATGCTGACGGGCGTTTCGGGCGTCGGCCCGAAGGTCGGCCTTGCGATTTTAAGCGTCATGGAGCCGGACCGGGTGGCGCTGGCCATCTCGGCGGGCGACCACAAGGCATTCAAGGCGGCGTCGGGCGTCGGCCCCAAACTGGCCCAGCGCATCGTGCTGGAACTGAAAGACAAAGTGGCTAAGGGCTTTGTGGACGGCATCAATCTGGAAGATGTGGCGGGCGCTTCGGCGGAAGCTGCCGCCTCGCAGGGAGCCGGACAGGCCATCGCGGCCCTTGTTTCGCTGGGATACAGCCAGAGCGAGGCGGCGCTGGCGGTGTCCAAGATCGACAATACGCTGCCCGTGGAAGAGATCATCAAGCTGGCCCTGCGGGGCATGGCAGGCAGGAGGTAATCCATGCAGGACGAAGCGGCGCTCTATGGCGCAAAAATGATGCAGCCGGGTCTGACGGCGGCGGACAACGAAGAAAATAACCTCCGCCCGCAGCATCTGGAAGATTATGTGGGTCAGGAAAAGGTCAAGCAGAACCTGAAAATTTATCTGGAAGCGGCCAAGCGCCGCGGCGAGCCGATGGACCACATCCTGCTGTACGGCCCTCCGGGTCTGGGCAAAACGACGCTGGCGGGCATCATCGCCAACGAGATGGGGGTGCAGATCCGCATCACCAGCGGACCGGCCATCGAGAAGCCCGGGGATCTTGCGGCCCTGCTGACCAACCTGCAGGAAGGCGATGTCCTTTTCATCGATGAGATCCACCGCCTGTCCCGGCAGGTGGAAGAGGTGCTCTACCCTGCTTTGGAGGACTACGCGCTGGATATCATGATCGGCAAAGGCCCCAGCGCCCAGAGCATCCGCATCAACCTGCCCCGCTTCACGCTGGTGGGCGCGACCACCCGTGCGGGCCAGATCACTGGCCCTCTGCGGGACCGCTTCGGTGTCCTGCTCAAGCTGGAGCTGTACAGCCCGGACGAACTGAGCCGGATCATCCAGCGCTCGGCGGGCATCCTTGACCAGCCCATCACGCCCGAGGGTGCTTACGAGCTGGCCAAGTGCAGCCGCGGCACGCCCCGTGTGGCGAACCGCTTCCTGAAGCGGGTGCGCGATTTTGCCACCGTGCTCGGCGATGGTGTCATTGACCGCGACGTGGCCCTGATGGGCCTGAAGCGGATGGACGTGGACTCGCTGGGTCTGGACGAGCTGGACCGCAGTATGCTGCGTGCCATCGTGGAAATGTACAACGGCGGCCCGGTGGGTCTGGAAACGCTGGCGGCCGCGCTGGGCGAAGAAGCCGTCACGCTGGAGGACCTGTGCGAGCCGTATCTGATGCAGATGGGCTTTTTGACCCGCACCCCCCGGGGCCGCTGTGCGACCCGGCTCGCTTACGAACATCTTGGCCTGAAGGCCCCCGAGAGTGCTTCGCCCGAGGACAACGGCCAGCAGAGCCTGTTTTAAGAGGAAAGGAGGACGCTTATGCGCCCCGCAGATACATGGAAAGATTACGAGCTGCTGGATGCCACCGGCGGCAACCGCTTGGAGCGCTGGGGTGAGACGCTGCTGGTCCGCCCCG
>URVW01000090.1 GCA_900551435.1 uncultured Faecalibacterium sp. | reverse complement strand
TGCCGATGACACGGCCCATATCTCCCTCTGCCACGCTCAGGTGGTAGACGATGGTGCCGTCCTCACGGGGCTGGTCCACCGTGACCTTCACGGCGTCCTTATCCTCCACGAGGCCGCGGGCAACTGCCAGCAACAGCTCCTGCATGAGTCAGCCCTCCTACTTACAGAATGTTGGACTTCTTCAGCAGCACGCGGACGGTATCGGTGGGCTGTGCGCCGTTAGCGATCCACTGCTTTGCCTTCTCAGCGTCGATCTTCACCTCGGAAGGCTCCTTGTTGGGATCGTAAGTGCCGATCTCCTCGATGAAACGGCCGTCGCGGGGGAAGCGGCTGTCAGCAACAACAACACGATAGAAGGGAGCCTTCTTGGCGCCAACGCGGCGCAGACGAATCTTAACTGCCATGGTAAATATCCTCCAAAAATTGTTTGTGCCCCGGTGCGGGGATTTTTTGATCTATCTGTACAACCCCATCGGGGTGTATACCATTGTAAAAAATTATTTCAGGCCGCGGAATGCATTGGGGTTTCCCATCATGCCGCCCAGCCGCCGTGCAAAGCCCTTGGGGCTTTTCTTGAACTGCTTCATCATCTTCTGCATCATCTCAAACTGCTTGAGCAGCTTGTTGACGTCCTCGACCTTCGTGCCGCTGCCCGCAGCGATGCGGCGCTTGCGCTTGGGGTTGATGATGGAGGGCTTTTCACGCTCTTCCTTGGTCATCGAGAAGATCATGGCCTCGATGCGGTCAAAAGCCTTCTCGTCGATCTGGCTGGCGTCGATGCCGGACATTCCGGGCATCATGCTGAGCATCGCGCCCGCGCCGCCCATCTTGCGGATCTGCGCGAACTGCGCCAGCATGTCGTTCATATCGAACTTGTTTTCCATCATCCGCTTGGCCGTCTCTTCGGCGGCCTTTTCATCGGCGGCATCCTGTGCACGCTCGATGAGGCTCAGCACATCGCCCATGCCGAGGATGCGGCTCGCCATGCGGGAGGGATGGAACACTTCCAAGTCATCCAGCTTTTCGCCCGTGCCCTGGAACTTGATGGGCTTTCCGGTGACGGACAGCACCGAAAGGGCTGCACCGCCGCGGGTATCGCCATCGGTCTTGGTCAGGATGATGCCGTCGATGCCGACCGTCTCATTGAAGGTCTTGGCAACGTTCACGGCGTCCTGACCGGCCATGGCATCCACGACCAGAAGCGTCTCGTCCACGGGGACGACTTCCTTGATCTGGACCAGCTCCTGCATCAGGACTTCGTCGATCTGCAGACGACCGGCCGTATCGAGGATGATGATGTCATTGCCGTAGTCTTTCGCATGAGCCAGCGCTTTTTTCGCGATGACCGGCGGCTTTTCGCCGTCCAGCGTAAAGACCGGAGCACCTGCCTGCTTGCCGACGACCTGTAACTGGTCGATGGCGGCGGGGCGGTAGATGTCGCACGCCACCAGCATGGGGCGGCGGCCCTGCTTGATAAAGTACTTGGCCAGCTTGGCCGCGTGGGTCGTTTTACCGTTGCCCTGCAAGCCGCAGAGCATGATGATGGTCTGACCCTTGTTCTTGACGATCAGCTTCGGGGCTTCCTCGCCGCCCATCAAGGCGACCAGTTCCTCGTTGACGATCTTGACCACCTGCTGGGCGGGGGTCAGGCTCTCCATGACCTCCTGTCCCATCGCGCGCTCCGAGACCTTTGCACAGAAGTCCTTCGCCACCTTATAGTTGACGTCGGCTTCCAGCAGGGCCATTCGGACTTCGCGCATGGCGGCCTTGATGTCGGACTCGGTCAATTTGCCGTGCCCGCGCAGTTTTTTGAACACACCGGCAAGGCGGTCGGTCAAAGATTCAAATGCCATGTGCGGTGCTCCTCTCCAGTAAAATGTGGTTTCAGCTCTCGTTGACCTCGTCCATGGAGCGGATGATCTCCAGCATCCGGTTCAGCGTCGCTGCATATTCGGTGGTGGTGAGCTTGGCGTAGGGGCCGGTGCACTCGAACCGTGCATCGATGACCATCTGTTCCAGCTCTTCCAGTTTTTCCTGAACGCGGCGGTAGCGGGCGGCAAAGCCGACCTTGGCTTCCAGCTCTTTCAGGGTGGTCTCGCCATGCTTGATGGCATCCCGTGCGCCCTGCCGTGTGATGCCGAAATTTTCGCCGATCTCACTCAGGGAGAGGTCATCGTTGTAATACTGGCGCAGCATCTCACGCTGTTTGGGCGTCAGCACTTCGCCGTAAAAATCGAGCAGATAGCCCATCTCAAAATCCTTTGCCATTGTGCTTTCTGCCCTGACCTCCCATGGTTTGTAAAGGTTTTTTGCTTTACATACGGAGTATAGCAGACCTTTTCCGCCTTGTCAAGGCTTTTTCTCATCACTCTGCCAAATTTTTTGGCAAAAATTCGCCGTTTTTGCCAAACCGCGTCTTGACGCCCCGCCCGCTTTGCGTTACGATTAGAATAATGTATCCTTTGAGAGGAGGTTTTCCGTGTCCATTTATCCAAACGTCTATCAGACCCTGCTGCCCTGTCCCATCGTGGAGCTGCGGGGTTATCTTGCCGCCTGTGGGCTGAAGGGGCGTCTGTACGCCTATCTGGACTTCAATGGTCCCACCGGCACGTCCCGGGACGCCCTTGCGGAAGGGATGCTGGCGCTGGCCGCTGAAAAGAAAAAGCTGATCCCCGGCCAGCCCATCATTGAGGCGTCCTCCGGAGCCTTTTCCATCGCGCTGACGCTGGCCAGCCGCACCGCCGGCCATCCGGTGGTGCTGGTCATGCCGGAAGATGCCCCAGCTCTGCGGCAGGAATATCTGCTTCGGCTGGGCGCACAGATCGTGCACTCACCCTCACGCCTCGGCCTTGCCGGAGCGCGGGCCATGGCCGAGACGAAAGCCGCCGAAAACGGCTGGTATTATATGAACTGGCTCGCCAACGATGACAACCCCGAATACCACCGCCGGGTCACCGGTCCCGCCATTGCAAAAGCCATTGCGCGGGAAGGTTCCAGCCTTGTGGACAGCGTCGTGATCGGCGTCGGCAGCGCCGGGACCATCACCGGTGTCGGCGAAACGCTCAAAGCTTGGACGAACGATGTCCGCATCGTCGCGGTCGAGCCGTTTGAGAGTCAGGCCCTGAGCGGCGGTTTCACCGGAACGCACGGCATCCCGGAGATCGGCTTCGGCTTCATTCCCAAGAACTACAACGCCTATGTGGTGGACAACGTGGCCGCTGTCACCCGTGCCGACGCCGCCCGCGCCGCACAGAAGGTCCTCAGCACTGACGCTATCCCCGCTTCGCTCAGTTCCGGCGCGACTCTCCATGCCGCCGCTCAGCTCATCGCCAAAGGCACGAGCCGTTCAGCACTGGCCATCCTGAGTGGACGCCAAAGCTTAATTTAGAAGCAGTTTTCCTCAGGACGTCGGGGAGTTTCCTAAGCAAGTGTCCGCTGGGGTGGGCCCCTGTTGCCGAAGGCAATAGGGCGGGCGATGGAATGGCCCGAATCACTTGCGCGGGAAAGCTCCCAGACGTCCTGTCAATGCAATAATCCATTAGAAAAGAGAATCACTCCTATGACAAAAGACATGACGACCGGCAGCATCACACCGCTGCTGGTCAATTTCACGATTCCCCTCGTGCTGGGCAACCTGTTCCAGCTCACCTACAACGCTGTAGACAGCATCATCGTGGGCAAATTCGTCGGCGAGGACGCCCTTGCGGCGGTCGGCACGTCCAACCCGCTGATGACGCTGGCCATCCTTTTCATCAACGGCATGTGCCTTGGCGCGGGCATCCTCGTCAGCACCGCGTTCGGTGCGGGCGATACCAAGCTGGTGGAGCGCCAAGTGTCCACCACCGCCATTGCCGGAACGGTCTTTTCGCTGACCTTCTCGCTGGCCTGTATCCTGCTGGCGAATCCCCTGCTCCGTCTGCTTCAGGTCCCCGCAGAAATTTTACCCATCGCGGTCAACTATCTGCGCATCGTGTTCGCGGGGCTGTTCTTCACCTTTTTCTATAACTTCCTCGCCGCCACCATGCGGGCGCTGGGCGACAGCAAAAGCGCCTTGTATTTCCTGATGATCAGCTCCGTGCTGAACATCGGCGGTGATCTGTTCTTCGTCGAGGTCCTCAACTGGGGGGCCGAGGGCTGTGCGCTCTCCACGGTCCTCAGCGAAGCCGTCTGCTGTCTGCTCTGCCTGTTCTACATCCGGTGGAAGATCCCCATTCTGCAGCTTGGCCGCCGCTGGCTGATCTTTGATGGCTCCCTGCTGAAAAAGACCGTCAGCTACGGCTGGACCAGTGCGATGCAGCAAGCCACCGTTCAGCTGGGCAAGATCGCCGTTCAGGCCATCGTCAACACGATGGGCGTCAACGCCATGGCGGCGTTCACCGCATCCAGCCGCATCGACGATTTTGCCTATATCCCCCAGCAGAACATCGGCCACGCCACCACGACCCTGATGGCCCAGAACCGCGGCGCGGGCAAAAAGGACCGCGTCCGCAAAGGCTTTTTCTGCGGCCTGAAGATCGAAGCCATCTACGCCGTCTGCATCACGGTGATCTGCTTCTTCGCGGCGGAACCCATCATCCGGCTGTTCGCCACTCAAACCGAGGTCGTGGAGCTGGGCGTCCGCTTCCTGAAGCTCGTCTCGCTGTTCTACCTGATGCCCGCCCTCACCAATGGCATTCAGGGCGGCTTCCGTGGTCTGGGCGACCTCAAGATCACTCTGAACAGCAGTATGCTCAACATGGCGGGCCGTGTCGCAGCAGCCGCCGTGTTCGTCCTCATCCTTCACATGGACATCGAAGCCCTGCCCTACAGCTACGCCGTCGGCTGGATCTTGATGCTCGTCTATGAAGTCCCCGCCCTCGTCCGCTGTCTGCGGGACGGAACGCTGTAACGTTCCAAAAACGGGGCTGCTGCGGCATAAAAACGCAATCGCCGCTTGCCCAAAAAATAACGCAAAATCAGAAACCCGGAACCCTTTTTGAGCCGTTTTGGCCCTGAAAAGGTTCCGGGTTTTGTGCATTATTTTCAGAGAGCTATATTACAACAGCCCCCTGTTCTTTCAGCGCTGTTTCCGATCAGCCGCGCTTTGCCAGCAGAGCCTCGATCTTCTTGATCGGGTCGATGATGCTGGAAACGGACATATCGTGGTTCAGAGCCACGACGAAGTAAGCGGCGTATTTGGAAACATCGACGTCCACATACCAGTCGCGGGTCAGCAGATCGGGCACACGATAGGTCAGGTTCGTGCCGACCACATAATCCAGCATGCCGTCCGCGACAGCCTGATCGAACTTTGCCAGACCGCTGGTGAACAGCGGGAAGGTGGCATTTGCGATGATGCGCTCTGCGCCGCGCTTCTTCAGGTTGCCGGCAACTTCCAGCATGCTTTCGCCGGATGCGATGATATCATCGGCGATAAAGACGGTCTTGCCCTCCACAGAGTCGCCCAGATACTCATGCGCAACGATGGGATTGCGGCCGTTGACCACGCGGGTATAATCGCGGCGCTTGTAGAACATGCCCAGATTGCAGCCCAACACGCTGGAGAAGTACATGTTGCGGCTCATTGCGCCCTCGTCGGGGCTGACCACGATGAACTTTTCCTTGTCGAAGCTGATCTCGGGGTTCTTCTTCAGCAGACTCTTCAGGACCTGATAGGTCGGCATGGCGTTGTCGAAGCTGAGCAGCGGCACAGCGTTCTGAACGCGGGGGTCGTGTGCATCGAAGGTGATGATGTTCTTGACGCCCATGGTCTGCAGCTCCTGCAGGGCCACAGCGCAGTCCAGACTCTCGCGGACTACGCGGCGGTGCTGACGGCCGCCGTACAGGCTGGGCATGATGACCGACACGCGGTGTGCCTTGCCCGCAACAGCCTGGATCAGGCGCTTCAGGTTTGCGAAGTGGTCATCGGGAGAGAGGTGGTTCTCATAACCGAACAGATTGTAGGTCACGCTGTAGTTGCCGGGGTCCACCACGATGAAGATATCATCGCCGCGGACGGACTCCTTGACCAGACCCTTTGCGTCGCCGCTCTGGAAACGAGGGCACTCGCAGGGGATGATAAAGCTGTCCTTCTGCACACCGGCAGACTTTGCCCACTCGACAAGATGCTTGTCGATCAGATCGGTCAGTTCCTCTGCACCGGGGCAGGCCAGCAGACGCAGGTCTGCGACACTAGGCTCCTGAAAAAATGCCATCGGGTTAATTTCGTTGGACATAGTTACAACTCCTTCATGTTCCTTAAACCAAGCCGATATATCAGACTGCTGAAGTCCATATCTATCTTTATTTTATCACAAAATTCCCGTTTCGACACCCAAAACTTCCCCCTGCGGTGGATTTTCTGCGCCTTGCACATCTGTTCTTCCAAAATCCGTTGGACTCTGTGAGTTTTTTACAAAAAGCGCGCTTTTTTCTGACAAACCGCCCTGCTTTGCACAAAAAAAGAGGCCGCTGCACCGGTCTCTTCCTCTCGGACGTCCCGCCGGGAGGGTCGTGCATTCGGTGCAGCAGCCTCTCAATCGTTCTGTTTTTCGCTTACAGTGCCGCCACAGCAGCCTTCAGCTCTTCCACGCGGTCGGTGTTCTCCCACTTCACGCCCAGATCCTCGCGGCCCATGTGGCCGTAAGCTGCCAGCTTGCGGTAGATGGGCTTGCGCAGGTCGAGATCGCGGATGATGGCAGCGGGGGTCAGGTCAAAGACCTTCTCGACGGCCTGTTCGATCTTGTCATCGGCCACGACGCCCGTGCCAAAGGTATCGACCATGATGGAGACCGGCTTTGCCACGCCGATGGCGTAAGCGACCTGAACTTCGCACTTCTTGGCCAGACCAGCAGCCACGATGTTCTTGGCCACCCAGCGGGTCGCATATGCAGCGCTGCGGTCCACCTTGCTGGGGTCCTTGCCGGAGAATGCGCCGCCGCCGTGGCGTGCATAGCCGCCGTAGGTATCGACGATGATTTTACGGCCGGTCAGGCCGCTGTCGCCCTGCGGGCCGCCCACAACGAAACGGCCGGTCGGGTTGATATAATACTTGGTGTTCTCGTC
>URVW01000089.1 GCA_900551435.1 uncultured Faecalibacterium sp. | reverse complement strand
GATCTCCTGCGGGTCGCTGGAAAAGGCCCACGCCATAATACCCATGCTGAGAAGCATGAGCGCGGTAAACAATCCAGCCCCGACCAGCGCCCCTTTGATCCGCTCGGCCCTGCGGTCCACCTGTTCAATGTTCACAAAGGACACCCCCTGTTCTTCTTTTGCGGTCAGGCGCGCCAGCGTCTGCTCCACATCCAGTTCGCCGAGGCTCCCGGGTTCCTGCTTCAACTGTTCGCAGAAGCGGATGGCTTCTTCGAGGTCGGTGCGTCGGGCATTCAGACGTTCCAGCTGATGGAGCATCCCCTCTGCCAGACTGCACTCCCCTTCCAGCATCGTGCGGATCTCGGCCAGCGGCACGTCCAGCTTCCGCAGGAGCTTGATGCGGCGCAGACGCTCCACATCCTCCTGCGAATAGCTGCGGTAGCCGTTGCCGGGTTCGCGGCGGGGCTGGATGAGTCCTTCTTCCTCGTAAAAGCGGATGTTCTTCTTGGTCACACCCACAGCGGCTTCTACTTCGTTGATCTTCATCGCTCGGCAGCCTCCTTACGCCCCTACTTTACACCTTCCAGAAAGGGGAAGGTCAAGCGTTTTCCCGAAAAAATGCAAAAAATGGGGCAGCCGCAGGTCCTGCAGCGCCCCGAGCGTATTTTAGAAGTAGCACTTGATCTGGAACCGGTCTGCGCTGTCCTGCTTCTTTTCCACCACGATATGCTCATGGTTGAAGTCGAAGTGGACCGGCGTGCACAGGTCGGTGTTGCGGGTCAGGCGGAGAAGCTCCTGCACCCGCTTTTTCTCCTCCGGCACATAGAACAGATAGCTGACGCCCTCCTTCTTGGCGCGGCCGGTGCGGCCGATGCGGTGGGTGTAATGTTCGTTGTCGCCGGGGACATCGTAGTTGATGACGGCATCCACATCTGAAACATCGATGCCGCGGGCCGCAACATCGGTGGCCACCAGAATGGCCAGCTTACCGTCGCGGAAGTTCTGCATGATCTGGTTGCGCTCTTTCTGGGAGAGGTCGCCGTGGAGGCAGTCCACCGAGAAGCCCAGACGGGCCAGCTGATTGGCCAGCGTAGCCGTGTTGAACTTGGTATCACAGAACACCATGACCCGCTTGTAGCCCTCGCCAATGATGATCTGAGCCAGATCGGACAGCTTGTTGCGGCCGGACGTCTCCAGCATGTACTGGGTGATCTTGGGCTGGCTCTCTTCCTTGGGCTGAACGGTGATCTCCTCGGCGTTGTTCTGGTACAGCCAGCCGATGTCCATGACCTCGCGGCTGATGGTGGCCGAGAACATCGAAAGGCTCTTGCGGGCCTTCATCAGCTCGATGATGTGGCGCACATCCTTATAGAAGCCCATGTTCAGCATCTCGTCGGCCTCGTCCAGCACGACCTGCGTGACCTTTGACAGGTCGATGCTGTGGTGCTTGTAGTGGTCCATCAGGCGGCCCGGAGTCGCCACCACGATCTGGCAGCCCTCGGCAAGGCGCTTGGCCTGTTTTTCCATGTTCGCGCCGCCGTAGACACAGGCTACCTGTACCTCCGGCATGAAATAGGTCAGATCACTCAGCTCATCGGCGATCTGCTGGGCCAGCTCGCGGGTGGGAGCCATGATGACCGCCTGAGGGATCTTCTGCGCGGGGTCGATGTGCTCGGCCACCGGGATGCCAAAAGCGCAGGTCTTGCCCGTGCCGGTGGGAGCCTTGGCGATCACGTCCCGGCCCGCCAGCATCACCGGGATGGTCTTTTCCTGAATTTCTGTCATTTCCGCAAAGCCCATGCGCTCCACAGCCTTGTGGATGGCTTCGCTGCATTGCAGTTCACTGTACAGCATGATTCCGATTCTCCGTTCCGTTCTGATTTTCTTTCAGTATACCATGAAATCCGGTGCTTGTCAGTAACAAAAAGAGCCGTGCTCCATTTTGCGGAGCACGGCTCTTCGATGTACGCAGATCAGGCAGTCTCTTCGACGCTCTTATCAGCAGCACGGCCAGCCTCGAGCTTCTGCTTGAAACGGCCGCTGGCCTTGAAGCCGGGGATGGAGGTCGACTCCAAACGGCTGGAGACCTTCGTCTTGGGGTTGGTGTAAGCCTTCGGCTTACGGGGACGCATCTCAAAACGGCCAAAGCCGGCAATGGTCACCTTTTCATCTGCACGCAGGCAGTCAGCGATCTGGTCAAACAAAGCATCCATCGTGGTCTCGACCTGAGCTTCGGTAAAGCCGGTCTTGCGTGCCACGGTCTCAATCATCTGGGAACGAGTCATGTTTATCGATATCCTCCTGGAACGTCCAAAAGTAACGTCTTTTGGCAAATTTTGCGTTGTTGATTATAACAAATGCGGCCCTCCATTACGATGGATTGCGCACGAAACGCATCTTTTTGCGCACGAGTTACGTTTTAGGCTTTAATTTTTATGATACAGCGTTGCAATATCCACCAGAGGGATATTCTTCAGGTCGTGCTCGCTGCGCAGACACTCGACCAGTGCGTTGGCGGTATCCACAGCGGTGATGCAGGGGATGCTCAGCTCCACGGCCTTGCGGCGCAGACGGACCGAATCACGCTTGGGGTCGCGGCCCTTGGCGCTGGTGGAGAACACATAGTCCACCAGACCGCTCTGGAGCAGGTCCACGATGTTGGGCGATTCGCCGGACATGTTGCGCACCTCGTTGCAGGGGACCATGTGCTTGTTCAGCCATGCGCAGGTCCCGGACGTACCATACAGCTTATAGCCCATGCTCTTGAGCTTCCATGCGATGTCCACGAACTCAGGCTTGTCGCTGTCCTTCACGGTGAAGATGCAGCAGGAAGCGGGACCGGGCGTCTTAAAGGTATAGCCCGCACCGATCAGGCCCTTGAGCAGGGCGTCGTGGAAGTTGGGCGCAATGCCCAGCACCTCGCCGGTGGACTTCATCTCGGGTCCGAACTGGGTATCGACGCCGTGCAGCTTCTCAAAGCTGAACACGGGGACCTTGACGGCCACATAGGGGGCGTTGGGGTGCAGACCCGTGCCATAGCCCATATCGGTCAGCTTCTCGCCGAGGCAGCAGCGGACGGCCAGATCGACCATCGGGACGCCGGTGACCTTGGAGATATACGGAACCGTACGGGAAGAACGGGGATTGACCTCGATGACGTAGACCTTGCCGTTGGAGACTGCGTACTGGACGTTGACCAAGCCGGTCACATGCAGCTCACGGGCGAAGCGGCCGGTGTAATCCACCATGGTGTCGATCTCGGCCTGCGTCAGGTGCTGGGCCGGATAGACGCAGATGGAGTCGCCGGAGTGGACACCGGTGCGCTCGACCTGCTCCATGACGCCGGGGATGAGGAAGTTCTCGCCGTCGCAGATGGCATCGACTTCGCACTCCGTGCCCATGATATACTTATCCAGCAGAACGGGATGGTCCATATCGACATGCTCGGTGATGACGCCCATGTACTCGATGACGTCCGCCTTGGTGTAGGCGACGATCATGTTCTGACCGCCCAGAACGTAGGAAGGACGCATCAGGACGGGCAGACCGATCTCGTCGGCAGCGGCCAGTGCCTCTTCCAGATTGAACACGGTGCGGCCGGGTGCGCGGGGGATGCCGCAGCGCTCCAGCAGCTCGTCGAAGCGCTCACGGTCCTCGGCCTCGTCGATGGCGTCCGCGGGCGTGCCCAGAATGGGCAGACCGATCTCATCCATGTGCTTTGCCAGCTTGATGGCGGTCTGGCCGCCGAACTGGACGACACAGGCATCGGGCTTTTCGGTCGCGATGATGTTATCCACGCTCTCGGGGTTCAGCGGGTCGAAATACAGGCGGTCGCCGGTGTCGAAGTCGGTGGAGACCGTCTCGGGGTTGTTGTTGACGAGGATGGCTTCGCAGCCGTGCTTCTTCAGCGTCCAGACGCAATGGACCGAGCAGTAGTCGAACTCGATGCCCTGACCAATGCGGATGGGGCCGGAACCAAAGACCAGAACCTTCTTTTTCTTTTCGGTGTTCTGGGCTTCCTTCTCGGCGATGAACTCCGCGGCTTCGTTGTCGCCGTCGTAGGTCGAATAGAAGTAGGGCGTATTGGCCGAGAACTCGGCGGCGCAGGTATCGACCATCTTGAATCCGGCGCGGTAATTCTCAATGGGCAGCTTGTCCACCTCAGCCAGACGCTTGATGGTCTTATCCTGGAAGCCATACTTCTTGGCTTCCTTATACTGAGCCTCGCTCAGGACGCCGTGGCAGTTTGCCAAACCCTTTTCGAGGTTGGCGAGGTGCTGCATCTTGTCGAGGAACCACCAGTCGATCTTGGTGATATTCCAGATGGTCTGATGGTCGATGCCGCGCTTGAGGGCCTCGTAGACGCAGAACACGCGCTCTGCATCCTGAACATGCAGATGCGCCACGATCTCGTCATCGCTCAGTTCCTCAAAGGGCTTGTGGGTCAGGGTATCCATGCCCAGTTCGATGGAGGAAACGGCCTTCATCATGGCGGCTTCGAAGCTGTTGCCGATGCTCATGACTTCGCCGGTAGCCATCATCTGCGTACCCAGAGACTTATCGGCGTAGACGAACTTATCGAACGGCCACTTCGGGTACTTGACCACGATGTAGTCCAGCGCCGGCTCGAAGCAAGCGCAGGTCTTGCCGGTGACATCGTTGGTGATCTCGTCCAGCGTATAGCCGATGGCGATCTTGGTCGCGACCTTGGCGATGGGATAGCCGGTGGCCTTGGAAGCCAGCGCCGAAGAGCGGGACACACGGGGGTTGACCTCGATGACCGCATAATCATAGCTGTCGGGCTTCAGGGCGAACTGGCAGTTGCAGCCGCCCTCGATGCCCAGCTCGGTGATGATATCCAGCGCAGCGGTGCGGAGCATCTGATATTCGTGGTCGGTCAGGGTCTGGGAAGGAGCCACAACGACCGAGTCGCCGGTGTGGATGCCGACGGGGTCCAAGTTCTCCATGTTGCAGACGGTGATGACGTTGCCCTTGTGGTCGCGCATGACCTCATACTCGATCTCTTTCCAGCCCGCGATGCACTTTTCCACCAAGATCTGATGGATGGGGGAAAGACGCAGACCGTTCGTGCCGATCTCGATCAGCTTTTCGCGGGTCTCGCAGATGCCGCCGCCGGTTCCGCCCATGGTAAAGGCGGGGCGGACGATGACCGGATAGCCGATGCGGTCCGCACAGGCCAGAGCGTCCTGCAGGGTCTCCACGACCTCAGAGGGGATGATGGGCTGATGCAGCTTTTCCATCGTCTCCTTGAACAGCTCGCGGTCCTCGGCGCGGTCGATGGTCTCCGGCTTGCAAGCCAGCAGACGGATGCCGGTGCGGTCGAGGTAGCCGGAACGGGCCAGCTCCATCGAGAGGTTCAGGCCCATCTGGCCGCCGAGGTTGGGCAGCACAGAGTCGGGCTTTTCGATCTCGAGGATGCGCTCGACGACCTCAAGGGTCATCGGCTCGATGTAAACATGGTCGGCCACGTCCGGGTCGGTCATGATAGTAGCGGGGTTGGAGTTGAGCAGAACGGTCTCGATGCCCTCTGCCTTCAGCGCACGGCACGCCTGTGTACCGGAATAGTCGAACTCAGCGGCCTGACCAATGATGATGGGGCCGGAACCGATGACCAGTACCTTCTTGATTCTGGGGTCCTTAGGCATTTCAGCGTGCCTCCTTTTTTGCAGCTTTGACGTTATTCAGGAAGCGGTCGAACAGGAACTCGGTGTCCTTCGGGCCGCCGTTGGCTTCGGGATGGAACTGGACGGTGAAGCAGTTCCACTTCTTGTATTTGATGCCCTCGCAAGTACCGTCGTTGGCGTTCACCTGTGCCACCTCGCCCATCTCGGCGGGCAGCTCGTCGCCCACGACCGCATAGCCGTGGTTCTGGCTGGTGATGAAGGTGCGGCCGGATTCGAAATCGGTGACCGGCTGGTTCGCGCCGCGGTGGCCGTACTTCAGCTTCATGGTCTTTGCGCCCGCTGCCAGAGCCGACAGCTGATGGCCCAGACAGATGCCGAAGGTGGGGATGCCCAGCTCGAAGATGTGCTTCAGGTTCTCGATGACCTCCACAGGCTCCGCCGGGTCACCGGGGCCGTTGGACAGCATGATGCCGTCCGGGTTCAGAGCGGCCACTTCCTCTGCGGTGGCAAAGGCGGGCATGACGGTCACTTTGCAGCCGCGCTTGACGAGGCAGCGCACGATGTTCCGCTTGCAGCCGTAGTGCATCAGCACGATGTGCGTCTCGCCCTTTTCGTTGTAGACTTCGGGTTTCTCGCAGGTGACGTTCTTGACGGCATCGGTGACGGCATAGGCGCGGATGGTCTCCAGCAGCTTGTCCGTCTCTGCCTTGTTGGCAGGGTCCGCCGGGTCGAAGGTGGTCAGGATCGCACCATTCATGACGCCGCTCTCCCGGATGATGCGGGTCAGGTGGCGGGTATCGATGCCCTCGATGCCGATGGTGTTGTTTTTCTTCAAAAAGCTGTCCAGCGTCTCCTCACAGCGCCAGTTGGAGGGGGTGGTGCATGCTTCGCGCACGATGTAGCCCTTGGCCCAGATGCGGTCGGACTCCATATCGTCCTTGTTCATGCCGTAGTTGCCGATGAGGGGATAGGTCTGGGTGATGATCTGGCCGTAATAGCTGGGGTCGGTCAGGGTCTCTTCAAAGCCCACCATACCGGTGGCAAAGACGACCTCGCCCACGGTGACGCCCTCTGCGCCCACCGACTGGCCCGCAAAGACCATGCCGTTCGCCAAAAGAAGATATGCGTTCATAGGTACTCCTTGTTTCAACACAGATGCGCGGCCTTACAGGGTCTGCTTTGCTTCCTGCTTCATCTTGCGGCTGCCCAGATGGACCAGCGGCAGCTTGCCCTCCTTGCAGATGGGGCACTCTTCGGGTGCATAGTTGGGCAGGTCCAGCTTCAGAGCGCTGGCCACGATGGGAATGGGCGACGGAGCCTCAGGCTTGGTGCGGTCCACCACGCAGGTGATGCCCACGCAGATGCCGCCGTTCTCCTCGATGACGCGCTTGGTCTCCAGAGAGGAGATGCCAGTGGTCACGACGTCCTCAGCGATCAGGCACTTCTCACCCGGATGGATGGCAAAGCGCTTCAGGGTCATCACATTGTCCACGCGCTCGGTAAAGATGGCGCGCTTGCCGGTCTGGCGGGCCAGCTCGTAGGCATAGACGATGCCGCCCATGGCAGGTCCGACGATG
>URVW01000088.1 GCA_900551435.1 uncultured Faecalibacterium sp. | reverse complement strand
TTCATCCAGTAGGACCAAAACCGGCACGCCAGTGGCTCCCCTATCAGGGGAGCTGGCAAAGCCGAAAGGCTTTGACTGAGAGGTTTCGTGCAGTTTTCTGCCTTTTTCAAAGAGAAACTCCCCCTCATCAGAGTTTCTCCCCGAAAAAAGGACAGATTCCTTTTCATGTCAAAAATTCAAGCTGAAAGAGAACCTGCTGAAGAAAAGTGAAACGCCCATGTACTTGTCCATGTATACAAGAAGTTTCGAGGGGAGAAGAAACCTTTTGTGACAGGTGAACAATGAACGCTAAGGCGTCAAAAAGGTAATTGCAATTTCATGGAATGTTCATAATTTGTCTCCATCTTCTTCATAAATGGGTGGCATAATATGGCCATCCTAAAAGGGAAAGGAGATGAAAAATAATGAAGGTTCTGAAGAAGATCGCTCAGGTCATCGGCGAGGTCTGCTCTGTCAATGCTGGTGTTGATTTCTACGCTGGCTAAGCAAAAAGTTCGTGTTCCTGTGGGAAAGTGGAACAGAACTTTACCGGCAGACAAGAAGGTCTGCTTTGCGAAATAAAAAGCAGAATGCTTTGATGATACAATAAAGGGAGCCGCCGCAAACACACGGTTTGCAGCGGCTCCCTTTTTGCTGTGATAAAATCAGGCTAGAGCGCTCAATCCATGAACTTTGCCTTTTTCAGGGCAGTCACGATGAGCGGGATGAGGATGAGCTGAGCGATGATGCCGGGGATGGCGGTGAGCAGCGCACCGGACAGGAAGGCCGAGAACGGGAAGCTCGAACCGGTCAGGCCCGCCAGCACGAACCGCACCGCGCCCCAGACCAGACGGCCCGCGACCATGGCGGTGACGAGGGTGGCGTAGGTCATGGGCAGGGTGTGCGGAACTTTCCGGTACATCCAGCCGGAAACGGCGCCGTAAGCGGCCATCTCAAAGGCCATGGAGATGGCGATGGGGAACATCGGCGGCATCCCGAACAGAAGCGAGCGCAGCAGCGGTGCGATGAAGCCGAGGGCAAGGCCCCACGGCCCGCCCAGCACGAAACCGGCCAGCAGCACCGGGAAGTGCATCGGGCAGAGCATGTTGCCGATCTGCGGCACATGGCCGGTGATCATGGGCAGAACGAAAGCCAGCGCCAGAAACAGCGCGGCCAGCACGAGGTCCCGTGCGGGAGATTTGGTTTTGGTGTTCATAAGGTTCCTCCTTGCAAAGCGCCAGACAAAAAAGGGGTCTGCCCTCGGCATGTGTCGCCAAAGGCAGACCCCTTCGTGGTGTCTGTTGAAAAAGAAAAGAATAAAAAAGAAAAGGGCTTCGGCCCGTGTGTCCGGCTTCGTGCCAGAAGTTGTGAAAAGTATAGCAAAACGACGAACGCATGTCAAGGGCGGGTGCAAGGCTGCAATTTCCACAAAAACGGCGGCATTTGAACGATGTTTTGCCATGTGATGTACATTTTCACGAAAGAAGCTTGACGTTTTTGCACAGAATAGATAATATAGACTTGAAAAATGGCGCATCGGGGCGCAGAAGTCCCGGCGCCCCGAAAATCCGATGCAAACGCTGAGGTTCATACGGGAGGACCAATATGACAAATGCAGAAAAACTCACCCTAGCAAAACACGCCTGCCATATCCGCATGGGCGTGATCGAGGGAACGCACAGCGCCAAGTGCGGCCATCCGGGCGGCAGCTTGGATATCGCCGAAGTGCTGGCTTACCTCTATTTTGTGGAAATGAACGTCGATCCGAAGGATCCGAAGGATCCGGATCGTGACCGTCTGGTGCTCTCCAAGGGCCATGCAGCCCCCGGCCTGTACGCAGCGCTGGCAGAGCGCGGCTTCTTCCCGGTGGAGGACCTCAAGACTCTGCGCAAGATCGGCAGCTATCTGCAGGGGCATCCCAACATGAACAGCGTGCCGGGTGTCGATATGTCCACCGGCAGTCTGGGTCAGGGCATCTCTGCCGCCGCCGGCATGGCGCTGGGCGCAAAGCACGCCGGCAAAAACCTGAGTGTTTACGCCATCGTGGGCGACGGCGAAGTGGAAGAGGGCGAGTGCTGGGAAGCGTTCATGTTCGCTGCCCACTACAAGCTGTCCAACCTGTGCGTCATGCTGGACCGCAACCATCTGCAGATCGACGGCACGACGGATACGGTCATGAGCAGCGAGCCGCTGGAAGAAAAGCTCCGCGCTTTCAACTTCAATGTTGTGACCATCGACGGCCACGACTACGACCAGATCGAAGCCGCCATCAAGGCATTCCACGCTGAAAACGAAAAGCCCACCTGCATCCTGCTGGATACCCTCAAGGGCAAGGGCGTCTCCTTTATGGAGAACGCCGTTGACTGGCACGGCAAGGGCCCCAATGACGATGAATATGAGGTCGCCATGAAGGAACTGAATGCAGCCTACGCCGCGCTGGAAGAGGAGGACAAGTAAGATGGCAGATGTGAAGAAGATCGCAACCCGTGACAGCTACGGCAACACCCTGAAGGAGCTGGCCGCTGAGGGTCACGACGACATCGTGGTGCTGGACGCAGACCTTGCAGCCGCCACCAAGACCGGCATGTTCCGCAAGGCTTACCCGGACCGCCACTTTGACTGCGGCATCGCCGAGGGCAATATGATGGCCGTCGCCGCCGGCCTGTCCACCATGGGCTACACCCCCTTTGTTTCCAGCTTTGCAATGTTTGCTGCGGGCCGTGCCTTTGAGCAGATCCGCAACTCCATCGCCTACCCGCACCTGAACGTCAAGATCGGCGCGACTCACGGCGGCATCTCCGTCGGCGAGGACGGCGCTTCCCATCAGTGCTGCGAGGACTTTGCCCTGATGCGCAGTCTGCCCGGGATGACCGTCATCTGCCCTGCCGATGACGTCGAGGCCCGTGCCGCCGTCCGCGCTGCCTATGCGATGAATGGCCCGGTCTATCTGCGGTTTGGCCGTCTGGCAGTTCCCGTGTTCCACGACGAAGCCAACTACCACTTTGAGATCGGCAAGGGCGAGCAGATCACCGAGGGCGACGATATCGCCATCATCGCTACCGGCCTGATGGTCAACGAAGCCCGCATGGCTGCCGAGCGGCTGGCGGCAGAGGGCATCCACGCCCGCGTCATCAACATCCACACCATCAAGCCGCTGGATGAAGAGATCATCCTCAAGGCGGCCAAGGAGTGCGGCAAGGTCATCACCGCCGAAGAGCACAGCGTCATCGGCGGTCTGGGCGAGGCTGTCTGCTCCCTGCTCAGCGAGAAGCTGCCCACCCCCGTCCGCCGCGTCGGCGTGCAGGACAAGTTCGGCTGCTCGGGTCCGGCATGGGATCTGCTGAAGCTGTATGGTCTGGATGCAGCGACCATCTGCAAGACGGCCCACGAGATGCTGTAACATTTCAAAAAACGAGAGCCGGTCGGCATTGCCGACCGGCTCTTTTCTTATTCAAGTCGGGTAAAGGGCTGCAATCCGTGGTCCTCGGGGCTGTAATACTCCATCAGGGCCAGATAATTTTCGCCGTAGTGGCAGTAAGCCGAGCGCAGAACGCTGTCCGGCTCGCCCCGGATGGAGACGAGCTTGATGATGTACTGCGCCATCACGCGGACCACATCGGCTTCGACGCCGTAGCACAGGCCGACGGCCAGCACCGGGATGAGGATCTGCTTGGCGCGCAGGGGCACGTTCTGGCCGTAGCGCTCCAGAATGGGGCGGCTCATTTTAGAAGCCGCCCAGACGCTGCGGGCGATCTGCCAGAAATCGAACTGGTGCATGTTGGAAAGGCTCTGCAGCCGGAAGATGATCTCTTCGTCGGAGAGGATCTTTCCATACGTCACCTCGTCCTCGGTGCGCGTAAAGGCGCATTGGAGCATGTCCATAAAGGCCGCTTCGTACTTTTCGTGGAACTGTTCCTTGCTCCCGAAGAACTTCACCATCGTCTCCACAAGGGCGTTGGTGTCCTCGGCGTCGGCAAGGGTGGTGAAATCGAGCGGGTCAGGCCCGTAGGATGCCGACAGCTCGTTCAGGTATTGCAGCTCAAAGCGGTTTTTGGTGGCGGGCAGAAAGCGGTCGTTGCCGTTCCGGAAATAGCCCCACTCCCCCGGCAGAACACGGGTCACGATGTCGCCGCTGGACAGGATGTTGAAGAAGCTGCTCTCGGCCCAGTCGGCCCGCAGAGCGCCGTCCGCATCGTGGTTGTTGTCGAAATCCATCTGCATATCGGGCTGGTCGTCCGCGGTCAGCGCCGCAGGAGTGGCGAAGGTGTAGACAAAGACGTTCTCTTTTTTCAGCTGCGAGAGGGTGTTCAGCGCCTTGGCGGCGGTCAGGTTCGCGATGGCCGCGCCCCGGCTGTAGCCGCCGACCCAGAGCTTCAGCTCTCCGGGCGAAGTGATCCTGCTCAGATAGGCTTTGAGGGACGCGAACACCGCCGCCACCGGCGTCGTGAAGCCGTAGTGGGCGCTGGTGGAGCCAAGATGGAAGTTGCTGGTCCACTCGCCGCCGTAGCCGCCGCCCCGCAGCATCAGGGCCACGAGGGTGCGCTTCCGGTCGTTTCGGGTAAAGGTCTTGCGGGCCAGCGAATAGCCGACGAAATCTCCGGCTTTGCCGACGTCAAGATCGTAGTTGTAAAAGACCGGGTCGCTGAAGCCCAGCAGCTCGTAGGCGGCGGCAATGTTGTCCTGACGGCCGACGTCGCCGTTCACCCAATAGCGGTCGTTTCCGGCGGCCGCATTGAAGGCGGCCATCGCCATGCCCAGCGTTGCCAGCGCCAGCCGGTGGTCATACTCGGCGGCAGAATGATCAAAAAAGCTTTCGGAGTAGTAGAAATCGTGCGCGGTATCGGTCTCGGTGAGCATACTGAGGAACGGGATGCTGTAGTTCCCGTCCGGCACAGCACGGCCCGCAGCAGCGGCCGCAGCGCTTGCCGGGAGCGCGGGCAAGATCACCCCGCCCGCGGCAGAAAGTCCCAGCAGTTTGCAGAAATCACGGCGTTTCATGAAAGCTCCCTCCTCTGGACCATCGATTTTTTCCTTAGTATACCGTATCTCCGCCCCGGATACAATCCCGGAAAAACAAAAAAGACCGATGTTGTCAACATCGGCCGGTCGTGTTATGATAGGGTTCAGTCGAGGTCCTTGCAGCGCTCGACGATGTGGTGGAACATCTGCTCCACCGCAGGAGCCATCGCGGTGGGACGCTGGACGGCCAAGCCGACCACACGATCCTCCTCGGGCTGGATGGGGTAAATTTTGACCGAAGCGGTGCAGTTGCGCAGCAGCATCCGGGGCATGATGGAGATGCCCAGACCCGCTTCGACCATCGCGATATTGGACTGGTCGTCGATGACATGGCAGCGGCGCTCGGTGGAGATGGAATATTTCTTGAGGAACTGGCGCATCTCGGCGTCGGTGGCATCCCACTGGACGACAAAATTCTGACCGTTCATCAGCTCAGGGGTCATCACGCCCCGGGGCGGTTCGGGCCAGTCCATCGGGGTGATGCAGAGCAGCGGCTCGTGGAACAGCTCGGTGAGGGTGAACTCTTCCCGGCAGTTGTTGGACAGGAACGCCATGTCCACCTGACCGGTGCGCAGCCACTCTTTCACGTCGTCGTAAGTACCCTGATAGACCTCGACTTCGATCTGCGGATACTGTGCCATAAAGCTCTTGAGGATGTCGGGCAGCAGCCCTGCGCAGACCGAGTTGAACGCGCCCAGCTTGACTTTGCCCTTTTCCAGACCGTTCAGGCGGGCGATGCTCTGCTGGAGCGCTTCGTCGCTGTTCAGCACCGCGCGGATGGACGGGTACAGCGAAGCGCCATAGCTGGTCATGGTGACGCCGTTCTTGCCGCGGTTGAATAAGGTAAAGCCCAGCTCCGCCTCCATCACCGCGATGGCGTGGCTGATGGCGGACGGGGTCAGATGCAGCTGCTGTGCGGCTTTGTTAAAGCTGCCCTGCCGCGCAACTGCGTCGAAAATTTCATAGGAAAACAGCGTCATATCCCATGCCTCCTTCCGTTTTCTCGTTCGGAGACGCTTCATTCTCTGTGAATCTTTTTCATCTTTGATTTGAGATAGTTCAATTATCTTCTTGATTGTACTATTCCGGGCGGATTCTGTCAAGCATTTTCGACCCGATTTGTGGGCATGGACAGCGGATTTTGCGGAAAAACCGTATGAACGAAAAGAACAAAAAAGGATCGGGCACAAACGATCGAAACGAGGGATTTTGAATGGAAACACTTCAGCAACAGACACGGCAGGGGCTGAGCGGAACGGCGCTCAAGCTCGCTGCCTGCATCACCATGCTCATTGACCACATCGGGGCCTCCTGCATCGAGGCGGCCTATGCCGCGGCGGCAGAGATCCCGGAAGCCGTCGCACAGCTGGACACGGTCCTGCGGCTCATCGGGCGGCTGGCCTTTCCCATCTTCTGCTTTCTGCTGGTGGAGGGCTTTCTCCACACCCACGATGTGAAAAAGTACATCGAGCGGCTGCTCGTGTTCGGGCTGGTGAGCGAAGTTCCGTTCGATCTGGCGTTTTTCCGGACGCCGTTCTACTGGGGGCATCAGAATGTATATTGGACCCTGGCGCTGGGCGTGCTGGCCATGGCGGCGCTGAAGCACTTTGAGGACGCCGACGGCAATGTGGCGTGGAAAGGCCGCTTTGCCGCGCTGGGCCTTGCGGTGCTGGCACAGCTGCTGAACACGGACTATGGGGCCATCGGCGTGGCACTCATCGTGGCGCTGTACCTGACCCGGAGCGACCGGAAATATCAGTGCATCATCGGCGCGGTGATGATGCTGTTCGAGCTGACCGCTCCGCTGGCGTTCCTGCTCATCTGGCACTACAACGGCCAGCGCGGACGGTGCGCCCCGTGGCAGAAGTGGGCGTTTTACGGGTTCTACCCGGTCCACCTCACGATCTTGGCGGCGGTCACGAATCTGCTGCTGTGAAAAAGACCCCGAAACGGCTTGGGACCGTTTCGGGGTCTTGCATTTTCAAAAAGAACGATCAATCGAAAAGAAAAAGCTCCTCAATGGTCGCTTCGACCACGCGGGAGATGTCAATGGCCAGCGCGATGAGCGTGAACTCGGTGCGGCCCATCAGCCGCCCCTGCCCTAAGATCAGCGCGGCCAGAACCCCGCAAAGCCCAGAAAGCCGAACAGCCCCAGAAATCCAAGCTTCGGGTCGAGGGTCCGCGTGAATTTCACAGGGGCGTGTCAACCCAAAAGCTGCTGGGGAAGAGTGCGGAAAACGGGAACTTGTCGGGGCGAGGCCCCTCCATCTTGCTGCCGCAAGACCGTTCGGTCACT
>URVW01000087.1 GCA_900551435.1 uncultured Faecalibacterium sp. | reverse complement strand
GCCGCCGCAGGCGGTCAGAGCAGCCGATGCCGATGCAATGCCCGCAGCACACAGAAAGCTGCGGCGAGAAATACAAAGCTTGTTCATTTTTCTTTTCCCTTTCAAAAATCAAATCTCTATCGTTCACGCCCAGCGCCCACATGACAGCACTCGGGCGGCGACCCTTTTTTGCGGACGCTCTGCGTCCCGTTACAGCGCGGGCATCTGCGCGGCGACCCAATCCGCCAGCGCTTCCGGCTCTTCCAGCGAGAAGTCCGCGCCCGGAATGTTGCCCACCACGGCGAGCGGTTCAAAGGCCTCCGGTTCGTCGGAGACTTCCTTCCGCACGACCTCGATCTTGGGCCAGCCGCTCTCCCCGAAGCCTTCCATCAGCACGAGATCGTATCCGTGCCGCTCAAACAGGGCCAGAAGGTCCTGCTCGGTCAGGCGGAACGTTTCGGTCAGCCGGTAGCGCTGGCCGGAAAAGACCGCTACGCCCTCGGCCCCGGCTTCGCGCAGACGGGCGGCATCGGTCCCCGGAACATCGGGCGCGATCTCCTGCCCGTCGTGCTGGATGACACCCACCTTGATGCCCCGTGCCCGGAGCAGCGGGATGAGTTTTTCCAGAAGGGTCGTCTTGCCGCTGCCTTTTGCGCCGCTGACCGCCAGCACTGCCGGATGTTTCAGGCTGAACTCTGCGGCCAAAGCCTCTTTGCGTTCTGTATACAATGAAAGCACCTCGCATTCGTGTTTCGAAAAAGACACATTCTTCTTTTTATTGTACCACGTTTTTGCCCCGCTGGAAAGATGCTGTGAAATCTGCCCGGATTTTTGGTGAAAGCTGTCGGGCGAAGTCGTTTTCTTTTGCCGGTTTTTGTGGTATACTACAGATAATAATTGTAAACATTCTGTAAAACGGAATCCTAAAATCGAGGTGGAATCTCATTGCGTCGTCCAAATTCTTCGCTGAACTTCTCCTATCGCGACCTGAAGCAGTCCGCCAAGGCGCTGATGCGCCGCGCGGAAACGGCCCTCATCGTGACCATCGTGTTGTACAAAATTCTGACGAATCTTTTGTTCATTCCGGCGATGAACGGCATCTGGTCGCTGACGCTCCGGCTGTCCCCCGTGAACTATCTCACCAACAACAACGCGCACCAAATTTTCACCTCGCCGAGCATCGTGTGCGGCATCGCGCTGATCGCCATTCTGGTGGCGTTCTGGAACCTCTATGAATTTTCGCTGGTCCTGCACGGGCTGGACTTTGCCCGCCGGGGCGAGCCGTGCAAGCTTTGGCCGCTGTTCCGGGGGTCGCTCGTGGACATCCGCCACGCGCTCCTGCCCAAGAACTGGCTCATCCTGTTCTACTGTGCGGTCATGATCCCGTTCACCGATCTGTTCGTCACGTCCAACTATATCACCCAGCTGGCCGTCCCGGAATATATCATGGGCGTCATCCGGTCCAAGCCGATCTATCTTGCGCTGTACAGTCTGATCTTTCTCGCGGCGGTGCTGTTTACGCTGTTCTGGGTGCTGGTTCTGCCGTTGTTCACGCTGGAACGCAAAAGCCTGAAGGAATCCGTACAGGAGAGCTGTGCGTTCGTCAAGCAGGGCGTGTTCCGGCTGTTTGCGGCGCTGGCGCGTTGGAACCTCAGCGTGCTGTTCCGCACGGTTCTGCTGTTTCTCGTGATGGCCCTGCTGCTGTACAGCGGCGCGGCGGTCATTGGCTTAAAGAGCACCCGCGCCATGCTGATGCTGTCCCGTGTCCTGCGGGTCGTGGAGTTCCCCTTCTTCGGCTTCCTGCTGGACTGCAAGGTCACAGCCGCTCAGTGCACCTTTCTTGCGCTGCTGTATTTTCAGCGTTCCAGCAGCGAATCTTTTGCGCCGGAAGAGCCATCGAATGGCAAGCGCTCCCTTCCCGGCGGAAGGGTCCTGCTTTCCGGCATGGTCGTCGGTGTGACGCTCCTGTGCGGCGCGGTCACCCTCTATCTGCTCTATCTGCCGCAGGACGATGAACTGCTGACCGTCGTGGGCGGTGTGTCGCCCTTGGTCACCTACCACCGCGGCGACTGTTCCATTGCCCCGGAAAACACTCTTCCGGCGTTCCGGTCCGCCATCCTCAAGGGCGGTGACCGCATTGAGCTGGACGTTCAGATGACCTCCGACGGCGTCGTTGTGGTGACCCACGATTCCAGCCTGAAGCGCTGCACCGGCAAAAATGCGCGGGTCTACGATGTCACCTACGCCGAAGTCGAACAACTGGATGCCGGACGCTGGTTCAGCGCCCGCTTTGCCGGAACGAAGATCCCCACCTTTGAAGAGGTCCTTCAGCTGTGTCAGGGCAAGATCGACCTGAATGTGGAGATCAAGCCCAACAGCTCCACCCCGACGCTGGAAGCCGAAACGGTCCGGCTCTTGCAGGAATACGGCTTTGAGGGCCACTGTGTCATCACCTCGCAGAACTACGAGACACTCCACAAGGTCAAGGAACTGGCTCCGGACATCCCGACCGGCTATATCCTCGCGCTGGGCGTCGGCAACTATTACGACCTGCCCGACGCCGATTTTTTCAGCGTGGAATCGACTTTTATCACCTCCGGCATGGTCAACCAGATCCATCTGCGCGGCAAGACCGTCTCGGCGTGGACCATCGACCGCGAAGCCGACGCCCGCCACATGATGGAGCTGGGCGTGGATGACCTCATCACGGATGCCCCCGACATGGTCCATCAGCTGCTCAGCGAGAGCGCCGAAGCCGACTCCACCCTCGTTTCCTTCCGCGATGCGCTCCAAGGCCTGTTTGCGCCGATGGACGAGGAAGTTTCGGAATCGGTCGAAGAGGTCTTGGAAGACGCCATCGAGGATCCGGAAGAGCTTCTCGACGCCGCATAATTTTCCTTTTCCACAAAAAATTCCAATTTTCTCTATTCAAACCGGGCAGTTTGCTGTATAATAAGGCCAAAAAGGCTCATTTTTCTTGGACACATCCCGGAAGGGGGAACCTTGATGCTGAAACGAATCCTTGACTTCGCCCGCGAGGTCGCCCGATACGAAAAAAACGCCCCGCTGGACAGCAGCTGTATGCGCTGCATCCTGCTGTGGTCGATGCTGGTCATCCTTGCACTCAATCTGAACTGCAACGGGCT
This sequence comes from uncultured Faecalibacterium sp., assembly GCA_900551435.1. Taxonomy (GTDB): domain Bacteria; phylum Bacillota; class Clostridia; order Oscillospirales; family Ruminococcaceae; genus Faecalibacterium. The sequence continues at coordinate 4,238 of URVW01000087.1, read as the reverse complement.
GGGCCGCCCCATCGTCTATGTGCTGACCTTTCTCACTTGTCTGGTCCTGTTTGCGGTTTCGATGCTTCTGCCGCGCGTCCGTAACCAGAAGCATACCGTCCTGCTGGGGTCCATCCTCATCACCGCAATGGCGTTCGTCTGCCTGTTGAGCAACGAGAATGCGGGCTTTCAGAACCTTTGGTTCTATCTCTTCCCCGCCATCATGCTGATCCAAATGGGACTGCCGATGGGTGCGCCAGTCTGCATCCTGTACGGGGTGTGTTCCACGGCCTTATTCTGGTGTTTCCCGCAGTTCATTCCTTCCGCCGGATATGCGCAGGACTACTGCATCTATTATCCGGTGTTCTACTGGACGTTTTTCCTCACGATGGTCGCCGCCGATCTCTTTTACAAATCCTACCGCATCCGCCGGGAGCAGACCGAGCGGGAGATGGAAGCTGAGGTCCACGCCACGATGGCGGAGGCCCAAAAGCTCATCCTCAGTTCGGTGGCCGCCATCAGCCAGATGATCGACGAAAAAGACCGCTACACCAGCGAGCATTCCCGCCGGGTCGCGGCCTATTCGCGGACCATCGCGCGGCATCTGGACCCCGGCCTTTCGGAAGAAGCGCTGGACCAGTTCTACCGCAGCGCCCTGCTGCATGACATCGGCAAGATCGCCGTCCCGGACGCCATCCTGAAAAAGCCCAGCCACCTGACGAACGAAGAATTTGGCGTCATCAAGCAGCACACGGTCTGGGGCAAACAAATTCTGGCCGGTTTGGAGTTTCTGCCGCAGGCCGATGTGGGCGCAAGCTACCATCACGAGCGCTACGACGGGACCGGCTATCCTGCCGATCTGCGCGTCAGCGACCTGCCCGAGATGGTGTGGATCATCTCGGCGGCGGATGCGCTGGACGCCATGAGTTCGGACCGCTGCTACCGCAAGCACTGTGACCTCGAATACATCCTCGGCGAGTTTGAAAAAGGCCGCGGGACGCAGTTTGCGCCGGAGGTCGCCGATGCCGTGATCGAGCTTCTGCACGAGGGCGTCCTTCCGCTGGGCAGTACGCCGGGAGGGACCGCCTTATTATGAAGAAGAACGATTTTCTTACCCAGCTCTATCACACGATCCACATCCCCTACAGCGACCCCGTTCTGGCGCTGTACACCAAAGCCGCCGTTGGGCTGCTCTGGCTTTTACAGCTGCCGTTCGCACTGTGGTATCACGCGCCGCTCTCCTTTTATGCCCTGCTGGGCGGGCTTCTGCTCGTCGTTGGGCTGAACCTTCTGCTGTTCCGGAACGCGGCTTCCCGCACCCCGGAATACCTCTCGTCCGCTCTGCTCTTTGTCCTCTGCTTTGCGATGTTTCAACAGGGGTCCATCGGCTATTTCAGCCCATTTTTCCTGCTGATCTTTCTGTTCTGCAATGTCTTTGTTCTGGGCATTGCAGGAAGCTTTCTCTACAGCGTTCTGGGGCTTGTGGGCGTTCTTCTCTGTCTGAACGGCGTTCTCGTCGCCGATCCTGCCGCACAATACGGCACAGAGTTTCTGCCCCGCTTCCCGTTCCTCTTCGTCTGCATCCTCGGCATCGCTTACATCATCATGTTCTTCATCCAGAACGACTGGTTCAAAACGCGCCAGCGCCACGTCACCCTGCAAAAGCGCATCGATGCCGAGCGCGAAAAGCTCTCGGAGATGTCGCTCAAGGTCATCACGGCCATGTACAGCGCCCTGAGCACCAAAGTCCCGGAGATTGACCTTCACTGTGAGCAGGTCGCCGAGACGACACAGGAACTCGCCCGCCGGATGGGCTTGGATGAAGCTTCCTGCCGTGACGGCTACTATGCTGGACTGCTCCACGAGGTGGGCACGGTCGGGCTTCCGGACGCCGTCTTACAGCGCACCAACCTCACCGAAGAGCAGTATCAGCTCTATCAGACCTATGTGGAGCGCGGGTATCAGATCATCCGCCAGCTTCAGATCGTGGACCGGGTCGCCGAAACGGTCCGTTACCACCGGGAGCACTACGACGGCAGCGGCTATCTGGCCGGGTTAAAAGGCGAGCAGATCCCGCTCCTGTCGCGTATCCTTGCGGTTGCCGACTTCGTAGACCGCCACCACCGCCGGTGCGAATCCAGCGACGAGATTTTGGCAGGTCTGACCGCCCGGGCGGGTTCGGAGTTCGACCCACAGTGCGTCGAGGTCATGAAAGAGCTGCTGCGCTCCCGCTCCTGAATCTTCCTATAAAAACGCGAACCCCCTTCCCGTGCAATCGAACTGCACAGGAAGGGGTTTTGTTGATTTGCGTTTATTTCAGCTTTGCGCCGTCCCTGAAGGCCGTGCCGACCTGCTCGCCCAGCACGTAGTAGCCATGAAACCGGCCTTTTCCATCTTGTCCGGCGTATCATTGCCCGAAACGATGCCCACATAGTCACAGGCCGCGACATTCTCCGCTTCCCGCTCCTCTGCCGCCCTGTGGTACATTTTTGCGACTTTGCCGATCCGAAACAGTTCCTGATCGCTCATTTTTCACTCCTTTTGTCCGGTCTGTCCTGTGCGCCGGAGCCACAGCCAGAAGCACACGCAGATGATGCTGGAAAACAGCGAACCACACGCCGAGGCAAGTCCCATCGGAAGCAGCGTCTGCGGGAAGAATTTGGACCCGAAATAAGCTCCCGGCACGCGGACCAGCACGATCGACAGGGTGTTGTGCAGGAACGACAGGCCGGATTTTCCGTAGGCGCAGAAATATCCGCTGAAGCAGAACTGAACCCCCGCGAACATGCAGTCGAAGATATATCCGCGAATGTACTGTGCCCCGGCCGCGATGACTGCCACATCGCTCGTGAACGGTCGCACCACCATCGGCGCGATAAACTGCATCAGAACAGCAACAACTGCGCCAAATCCGAACCCGATGGTGACTGCATAGCGGAGGATGACCTCCACCCGGTCACGCTTGCCCGCACCGATATTTTGTGCACCCAGAGCCGAGACCGTGGACAGCATCGACGAAGGGACCAAGAACAAAAAGCTGATGATCTTTTCCACGATGCCGACCGCCGCCGCATCCGTCAGGCCGCGCTGGTTCGCAATGACGGTGATGGTCATAAAAGACACCTGAATAAAGCCGTCCTGCAAAGCCACCGGAATGCCGATGGAGAGCATCTGCTTCATCGGAGACTTCTGCGGCTTGAAATCGGCCTTAGTCAGCTGGATGCCGGTTTTCCGCCGCAAAATCACCACCAGCGAGATCACCACACTGACCAGCTGCGAAAGGGTCGTGCCCAGTGCCGCACCTGCGGGGCCAAGACGCATGGCCCCCATAAACAGGAAGTCCAGTCCGATATTGGCCGCGCAAGCCACCGCGATGAAGTACATCGGACTTTTGGAATCTCCCAACCCACGGAAAATCGACGCGATGATATTATAGGCCGTGATGCATGGGATGCCAAGGAAACAGATGGTCAGATAGGCCACCGTTCCCGGAACGGCCTCTTCCGGTGTTGAGATCAGCCCCACGATAGGCCGCACCAAGCCCAGCAGAATCCCCGCCAGAACCACCGAACCGATCATGAACATGGTCACCGTATTGCCAATGTAGCGGGCAGCTTCTTTCGGATGATTTGCACCGACTGCACGGCCGATGGTCACCGTCGTGCCCATTGCTACGCCGACGAGCATCACCGTGATCATATGCATCACCTGACTGCCCACAGAGACCGCCGTTGTCTCGGCAACGCCCCCGAACTGTCCGATGATAAACAGATCCGCCATGCCATAGAGCGTCTGCAAAAAGTAAGAGAGCAGATACGGCAGCGAGAATGCCGCAATGCTTTTCCAAACACTTCCTGTTGTTAGATTTTGTTCCATTCTGTTTCCCTGTCCGCTTTCCCCTCTTTATGATTTCTTAGGATGTTTTTAGGCTTTTGACCTGAATGCTTTATTTTAACTTTCAACTCTCTGCCATCTCTGAAGCGGATGTCCTTTCTGCTGCCTATCATAAACCCTATCACCGTTGTAGAGTCAAGGTTTTATGGTTCTTATGATACCATCAAATCGCGCATCCCGCAATCATTTCAAATGTTATCGCTTTTACTTTGCTCCCATGCAGCAGTCCCGGCTATCTTCCACAACCTATTCTTGCAATCTCGTCTTACGCACTTTCCGATCCCCGCATTTTCCCGCACACGCAAAAACAAACCCCCTGAAGAATCACTTCCTCAGGGGGTTCACATCAAGTCGGCGACTACCTA
>URVW01000086.1 GCA_900551435.1 uncultured Faecalibacterium sp. | reverse complement strand
TCGGCTACGTTCCAGATCATGGCGGCTTTTTCGGCAATGTTGGCACCTACGGCGGTGATCTTATCGTTTGGCATACGTTGCTCCTTGTTTTTTGTGATAGGTGGACATCCTGATTTTACAACAATGAATGTCCTATAAATTGGATGACAGGATGCTTTTCCTGAAAAATGATTCTTGCATCTATTGTACCACGATAAAAGTAGAAACACCATATTCCGGCAAAAGAAAATGCCCGCCTGAAAACCAGACGGGCAAACTGTAAATCAAATCATCTGAAAATGCCGCAGCGCCTCCACAATCGCATCCTCTTTTTCCTTCGGACACTGGGGCTGCTTTGCATTCTCGTTTTTCGCTTTATGGTAATTCTCTCGCTCAATAATGCCGTGTTTCTGCTTCACCTGTGCGATATAGAGATTAGAAACCTTGAGTTGATAGTGCTCCCACACATAATCCCGAATCTGATCGTAAGTCGCCTTGCTTTCCGCAGCAGTCACATCCAGCTCCTCCATGTTAACGTCCACTTCGATGTGCCGCTCGACATGGAGTTTGGTCAAAAGGAGAACCGCTTCCACATGCTTCGTCCTCGGGAACAGATCCACCGGCTGGACCTTCTCGGCGTGATACCCATGCTCTTCGAGCCACTTCGCATCGCGGGCGGCGGTGGAGGGGTTGCAGCTGACGTAGACGACCCGGCGGGGGGACATGGCGGCGACGGCGGAAAGGGTGGCTTCGTCGCAGCCCTTGCGGGGCGGGTCGAGGATGATGACGTCGGGATGGAGGCCCTCGGCGGCGAGCTGCGATGCGGCCTTGCCGGCATCGGCGCAGAAGAAGCGGCTCTTGGCGGCGATGGCGCCGCCCATGCGGGCCGCGTTGGCCTTGGCGCTGTCGATGGCTTCGGGGACGATCTCGACGCCGATCAGCTCGCGGCAGCGGTCGGCCATCGACAGGCCGATGGTCCCCATGCCGCAGTAAAGGTCCAGCAGAAGGTCGGTGGGCTGGAGCTGGGCGTAGTCGGCGGCGATGCCGTAGAGCCGCTCGGCGGCGAGGGTGTTGACCTGATAGAACGACAGCGGGCCGAGACGCACCGGGACCCCGCACAGGGTGTCCTTGATGAAGCCGGGGCCGTAGAGCGTGTGCGTCTCGCTGCCGAGGATGACGTTGGTGTTCTTGGCGTTGACGTTGACCAGAATGGTCGCGATGTCCGGGAACTGCGCGGTCAGCTGCTCCACCAGCGCGTCGCTGTGGGGGAGCTTGGCGCGGGTGCAGACGAGACAGACCATGATCTGCCCGCTGTGAACGCCCCGGCGCAGGAAGATGTGCCGCACGAGGCCCTTGCCGGACGCTTCATCGTAGGGCTGGATGCCGTTCGCGGCAAAAAAGCTGCACAGCGCGTTGCCGATGGCGTTCAGGGTGTCGGGCTGCAGCTTGCAGTCCGGGCAGGGGACGATGCGGTGGGTGCGTCCGGCGTAGAATCCGATGCAGGGCGCGCCGTTCTTGTCGCGGCCCACCGGGAACTGCACCTTGTTGCGGTAGCGGTCCACCTCGGGGGAGGGCAGGGCGTCCAGCACCGGCACGTCCAGTCCGCCGATGCGGCGGAAGGCGTCGGTGACGTTCTCCTGCTTGGCGCGCAGCTCGGCGGCGTAGTCCAGATGCCGCAGACTGCATCCGCCGCAGGGACCCGCCGCGGCGCAGTCCACGGGGACGCGGTCCGGCGAGGGAACGCGCAGCTGGTCGAGGATGCCGAAGGCGTAGCGGCCGCAGTCCTTGACGATGCGGATGTCGGCTTCGTCGCCGGGGGCTGTGCCCGGAATGAACACGGCTTCGCCGTCCGGCGAGTGCGCCACGCCGCTGCCATCGTTCGAGAGCCGCTCGATGGTCAGCGTCAGCACCTGATTTTTCTGTAAGGGCATGGAAATTCTCCTTTTGTGGTGGGGTTATTCCGAAGCTTCCTGCGCTTCGGGGGCGGGTTCGGCCTGAGCGGACAGATACTTGCTGGGGGGCACGCCCTTGGCCCGCTTGAACACCCGCGAGAAATAGAACTGGTCAAAGAAGCCCACCGAGATGGCCACCTCGGCAATGGACAGGTTGCCCGCCCGCAGAAGCTTGCACGCTTCGTTGATGCGGTACTCGGTGAGGTAATCGATGGGGCTTTTGCCCACGTTCAGCATGAACACCCGGTACAGGTGGCTGCGGGAAACGCCCACGCTCTTGGCCACGTCGTCGATGGAGATATCGTGGGAGTAATTGAACTGGATGTACTTGATGGCGTTCAGCACATACTGGCTGGACGACGAGGTGCTGTGGGGTTTGGTCTCGCTCGTCTCCTTCATCAGGGCCGAGATGAACAGGTACAGATAGCCCACCATGGCGGCTTCGTCCTGCGGCTGCAGCCCGCGGGACGAGTAGATGTTGGTCAGGGCCGTGCGCATCCCTTCGGGGTCGCTGGTGTGGTGGACCGGGGCCGCGTCGGTAAAGGGCAGCTGGGCCGCCAGCTTGTGGGCGCACGCGCCGTTGAAGCCCACCCAGCTGTACTCCCACGGCTGCTGCTCATCGGCGGTGTAGCGGATGAGCTGGTTGGGGCGGGCGAAGAACAGGTCGCCGGGGGCCACGGCGAAGGTCTGGCCGCCGACCTCAAAGGTCCCCTTGCCCGAGACGACCAGATGGATGAGGTAGTGGTCCCGGATGCCCGGACCCCACGTTTGGCCGGGAGCGCACCGTTCCAGACCGCAGTTGAAGATGGACAGTTCGATGTTGTTGGTGTAATTCTGCTTGAAGGACTGCTTGTAAACGTCTGCCATGATAGCTCTCCTCCCATCAGCGAGCATTGTTAAAGACAGTATAACATATTTGCCCCTGCAAATTCAACAAAAGTACATCCGAATCTTTGACTTTCGTGCCAAACTTTGATTTTTTGTCAAATCAAATTGAAAAATGCGTCTCGTTCGATTACAATAGGACTATCTTCTTTCGTATGGACAGGGGTAAGGAGGAACCGCTATGGCGACCAGTACGCAGCTCAGAAAGCAGATCTTGGCAGGGGAGTGGGACGCCGCTTTGACAGCGCTTTACGGCAGCGAGCCGCCGGTGCTCGCCCGCCAGCGGGAGCGGTACGCCGCCGCGCTGACCGAGTTCGAGCGCTATTACGGCCCCGGACGGCAGGTGCATCTGTACTCGGCGCCGGGGCGGGCCGAGCTGGGCGGCAACCACACCGACCACCAGCACGGCTATGGCTTGGCCGCAGCGGTGACGCTGGACCTCGTGGCGGTGGCGTCGCCCAGCGACGACGGCTACATCCGGGTCAAGTCCCGGGGCTTCAACAAGCTGGACGTCATCGACCTGCGCGAAGCCGAACCGCAGGACGGCGAGAGCACCCATTCGGCCAGCCTGATCCGGGGCATCGCGGAGGGGTTCCGCGCCCGGGGAAAAGAGGTGGGCGGCGTCGACGCCTACACCGCCAGCGATGTGCTGCGCGGGTCCGGGCTGTCCAGCTCGGCAGCGTTCGAGATGGGGATGGCGGTCATCCTGAACGGGGAATACGGCTGCGGCCTGTCTGCCCCGGAGCTGGCCAAGGTATGCCAGTACGCCGAGAATACTTACTTTGGAAAGCCCAGCGGCTTGCTGGACCAGCTGACCAGCGCGGTGGGCGGCGTCATCTTTGCGGATTTCGCCGACCCGCAGGAACCGAAGATCGACAAGATCCACGCGGACGGCTTGCTGCCCAAGGGGATGACCCTCTGCGTAACCGACACGCGGGGCAGCCACAGCGAGCTGACCGGCGAGTTTGCGGCCATCCGGCACGAGATGGAAGCCGTGGCCGCCCAGCTGGGCGCAAAGGTGCTGGGGCAGGTGCAGGAGAGCGACTTTTGGGCCGCGCTGCCCCGTCTGCGCCGGACCTGCGGCGACCGCGCCGTGCTGCGGGCCATCCACTACTTTGAGGAGAACGCCCGCACCCTCCGCCAGCGGAATGCGCTGCTGGCCGGGGACTTTCCGGCCTTCCTACGGGAGATCGAAGCCAGCGGGCATTCGTCCTTCACCCAGTGCCAGAACGTTTACTGCTCCACCGATGTGCGGCATCAGGGGCTTTCGGCGGCGCTGGCCCTGAGCCAGAAGCTTCTGGACGGGAACGGCGGCGCGTGGCGGATGCAGGGCGGCGGCTTCGCGGGGACCATTCAGGCCTTCGTGCCCGAGGCCCTGACCCAGACTTACCATGACGCCATCGAGGCCGTGTTCGGCAAGGGCAGCTGCTATCTGCTCCGTCTGCGGGAGCAGGGGGCAGGAAGGGTGATTTGAAGAGCGTTGTTTCGTGAGGAACCCTCTCAGTCACCTTCGGTGACAGCTCCCCCAAAGGGGGAGCCACTGGCGTATCGGCTTTGGTCCTGCTGGATGAATTGAGTTTCTCAAAACCTAAAAAGAAAGTGCTCCGCTGTCTAGGGAAACGGCATCTAAACCACGCTCTAACCAAGGGCGTTCGTACAGATGCTGTCAGCCGAGACAACGGAGCACTATTGTTTACGCAAGATAAAACTTTAAGCGTCCAGCAGGGGGTTCCCGACCTGCCAATGGCTCTCCCTCTGGGAGAGCTGGCGCGAAGCGCCTGAGAGGGCTGCTACCGGCAAACTACACCAGCCAAAACCGGCACGCCAGTGGCTCCCCTGCTAGGGGAGCTGTCACCGAAGGTGACTGAGAGGTTCGTATCGTGCCAGCGCTCTACGGGCGGGGCCGCTCAAACTCCCCGCTCCTGACGTTTCTGGCGCATATCGTCGGTGTAGGCTTGCAGCTCCGAGAGCGTCTCGTCGCGGTAGCCGAACCAGTTGGAGATGTTGCTGTAGATATTCTCGAGGAAGTTATAGCCCGCCACGCCGACGCGGAACAGCAGCATGGGCACAAAGGTGAAGGACAGCGAGATCAGCCCGCTGCCAAAGAAGAAGTCGTCGAGGTGGAGCTGTTCCGTGAAAGAAGTCCACGCATCGGCCAGTTCGCCGCCGCCGAGGATGGAACGCTGTTCCTCTTTGGGGATGACGGCATAGGAAGAAGGCATCTGTAAATTTTTCATAAAAAAGCTCCTTTCAGGTCAAAGTCGAATCGCGAAGGGTGCTCAGGCGGCCGTCAGCGCGGCGGTGGTCGCGGCGGTCACGTCCGTGGAAGCGCTGGCATCGGTGGTAGAGGATGCGTTGTTGTTCAAGTAGTTGTCCTTCACTTCGGTGTAAAGGGCCAGCGCCGTATTGATGAGCTGCACGGCCCGCACATAGAAGGCGTAGCCGGCGAATCCGGCGAACACAAAGGTCATCACCTTGCCGCGGGTGGGCTGGCCGTTCCAGTAATGCTTGACCGCACCGCCGACCGTCAGGCCGTCGTCGCGCATGTTCTGGATGCCGGTAAAGGTGCGCTCGATGATCGCCTGACCGATCAGGCGGATCAGGTTTGTGCCGGCGTTATATGCAAACTGCTGCGGAGAGATAGAGTCGCCGCCCTCGATGTAGATCATTTCCTCTTCGGAGATGGGTGCATAGGCTGCGGGGAGCAGCAGCTGGTTCTGACGGGTCGATTCCATAGCGTGAGAACTCCTTTCGTGCGTAAGGTCCCTCCAAAAGGGGACCAAGAACTAAGTGGATTATAGCATAACTGCACAAAAACGACAAGAGAGCGCGGGTTTAAAAATCATGATACATTTGTGAACATATTGTGACAAAAAACCACAAAAAATACTGTGGTGCGCTGTAAATTAAAAAAATGGCGGTTTTTTCATAGCGAAAAAATGTTGTGACGAAAGCAATGCTGCAAATAAAAAATGGATACAACAAAGGCACCTGCTGATTCCCGCTGCACTGCGCAAGACGCAGCACCGGAGATAGCAGATGCCTTGTGGTTTCAGGAAAGGAAAAATTGGTCAGCGCGTTTCTGGGACACGCTCATACAGGGTAGTCAGTTCCGCAATATGTCCGGCCAGTGTCGGGGGCAGAGGCTGTGCTAACCGCCAGCGCCAGTTTGCACCTTGTGTGCTGGGAGTGTTGATGCGGGCCTCGCTGCCCAGATGCAGCCAGTCTGCCAGCGGGATGATGGTGGTGTCCGAAACGCTGGCAAGGCAGGCGCAGATCATACCTTCGGTCAGGGCCTCCGGTGTACAGCGCAGATAGCGGCAGGCGTAGTCCACATCCTCGGCGCTGGCATTGCTGCGCCAGCCCTCGGTGGTCACATTGTCGTGGGTACCGGTGTACACCACACTGTTGCGGGGGTAGGTGTGGGGCAGGTAGTTGCCCGACTCCCGGCTGTCGAAAGCAAACTGCATGATCTTCATGCCCGGGTAACCGCTCTCGGCCAGCATGGCCTTCACCTCCGGGGTCAGGTAGCCCAGATCCTCGGCGATGATATTGCCGCCGCCCAGTGCCTGCTGCATGGCGTGGATAAAGTCCCGGTCGGGGCCTTTTTCCCAGTGACCGCCCGCAGCCGTGGTGTTTTCAGCAGGGATGGAATAGTAGCTCTCAAAGCCGCGGAAGTGGTCGATGCGCACCACATCGTAAATGGAGGTGGCGTGCTTCATGCGCCGTTTCCACCAGTCAAAGCCGGTGGCCTTGTGGGCGGGCCAGTCGTACAGCGGGTTCCCCCACAGCTGACCGTCTGCCGCAAAGGCATCCGGCGGACAGCCGGCTACATGGGTCAGGTGCATCTGTCCATCGGTCTGGAACAGTTCCGGATGGGTCCACAGGTCGCTGGAATCCGGGCTGACATAGATGGGAATATCACCCACCAACAGGATGCCCTTGCGGTTGGCGTAGGCCTTCAATGCGTTCCACTGTGTGTAGAAGAAGAACTGCACCGCCTTGTGGTAGCAGATCTGGTCGGCCAGTCGTGCCTTTGCGGCGGCAATGGCCTCCGGCTCCCGGCAGCGCAGGGCGTCCGGCCAGTCGGCAAGGCCTGCCTGCCCCTGCTCGGCCTTTACAGCCATGAACAGGGCGTAGTCCTCCAGCCAGAAGCTCTGCGCTGCGCAGAAGGCTTCGTAAGCAGGGGAGGGGGCTGCCAGCAGCCGGTCAGCGGCCTTTTTCAGCAGTACCGGGCACTGGTGATACAGCGCACCGTAGTCGACGGTGTCTACCGGCTGCGCAGCGGGGATCTCTTCGGCGGTCAGATAGCCGTCTGACGCCAGCAGCCGATCATCAATAAAGTAGGGGTTTCCGGCAAAGGCGGAAAAGCTCTGGTAGGGGCTGTCACCGTAGCCGGTAGGACCGATGGGCAGGATCTGCCAATAGGTCTGCTTTGCCTCGGCCAGAAAATCAACAAAAGCGGTTGCTTCACTGCCCAGCGTGCCGATGCCAAAGGGTCCCGGCAGGCTGAACACCGGCATTAAAATGCCGCTTGCACGCATACCGTGCACCTCCTTAGCCC
>URVW01000085.1 GCA_900551435.1 uncultured Faecalibacterium sp. | reverse complement strand
CGGCGAACAAAATTCTTATATTATTTTTTCTGTCTACTTGACGGAGTGCACTTCAGACCGCTCGACGGGCTTGTTGTTTCGGTTACTCCGGGGCCTTCATGCTTTCGACCATGCTGATCTTTTTGACATGGCGGCGCATGAGGCGGCAGACGATGAAGGTGAAGAACATCGTCAGCGCAACGCTGAACAGATAACTGCGGGGCGCGATGGAGCGGATGAACATCATCTGGTCCATCTCGACGGTGCGGATGATGAACTGATGCAGCGGGACGCCCAGCGCCAGACCCACCAGCGAACCGATGAAGGCCAGCAGGTCGATCTCACGGAAGATGTAGCGGTAGACCTCTTTGTCGTAGAAGCCGAGGACCTTGATGGTGGCCAGCTCCTTTTTGCGCTCGCCGAGGTTGACGCTGATGAGGTTGTAGAGCACCACGGCGGCCAGTGCGGCCGCGCAGACGATGACCAGAATGACGACATAGTTCAGACAGCCGATGAGGTTGTCGAACATCTCCATCGTATCCTCGATGAAGGAAACGCTGCTGACGTAGTTGCAAGCCAGCAGGTCGGTGCGTAGGGCGTTCCGGTCGGCGCTGGTGGGGCAGCTGGTCTGGCCGTAAACGGTGTTCCACGCAGGGAGCACACCGCCGTTCAAAGCCTTCAGCTGGGCTTGCGAGAGGTACAGCCGGGTGAACACATAATTCTCGGTGATGCCGGTCAAGGTCAGCGTCTGGCGGCTGCCGTCGCTCGTCTCGACCTCAAAGGCGTCGCCGACCGAAAGGCCAAGGCTCTCGGCGGTCTTTTCGGTCAGGATGACGCTGCTGTCATCGAACGAGATGGCGTTGTGCCCCTGACGGGTCCGGAAGGTGAAGTAGTCGGTCATTTGGGACTCGTCCTCAGCCGTGACGATGCTGGCGGTCTGCTTGTCGCCGCTGGTGTTGTAGAGGGTTACGCTCTTGTTGTAGAAGCGGCCCCAGCTGGTCACGTTGGTGCTGGAATCCAGCACGTCGGACAGGCCGTTTTCCAGTTCCAGCGCCTTTTCGTCGCTGAGCGAGATGGTCAGGTCGCTGTGGTTCAGTTCAGTGGTCTGCTTGCTCAGCATGGGCAGGATAGAATCCTGAATGCCGAAGCCAATCAGCAGCAGAGCCGTGCAGCCCGCAACGCCGAGGACCGTCATGAAGAAGCGCTTTTTATACCGGAACAGGTTGCGGGCGGTGGTCTTTTGGGAAAAGCTCATCCGTTTCCACAGCGGGGTCAGGTACTCGAGGAAGATGCGCTTTCCGGCGGCCGGTGCGCGGGGGAGCAGCAGGGCGGCGGTCTTTTCCCTCAGGCTGGCGCGGCACGCTTCCCATGTGGCGAAGCCGATGACGGCGGCACTGAGCAGGACGCTGCCCAGCGCCATGCCCGGATAGAATTGCAGGGTGAAGGTGGGCAGACTGAACACCATGGTCTGATAGGCCTGCCAGATGATGGTGGGGAACACGATGAAACCCACGATCATGCCCACGATGCTGCCCAGAACGCTGGCGGCAAGGCCGTAGAAGAGGTACTTGCCCGCAATTTTCGTGTTGGAGTAGCCCAGCGCTTTCAGTGTGCCCATCTGTAACCGGTTCTCGTCCACCATGCGGGTCATCGTGGTGGATGCCACAAGCGCGGCCACGAGGAAGAAGAACACCGGGAACACCCGCGCGATGGCATCCATGCGGTCGGCGTACTGCTCGTAGGTGACGAAGCTCATCGTGCTGCCGCGGTCCAGAACGTACCATTCGCCGTTCTGGATGTCGCTGATCTGCTCTTCGGCATCGTTGATCTGCTTTTGTCCGTCAGCGAGTTTCTGTTCGGCTTCGGCTTTCTGCGTTTCGTATTCGGTGCGGGAAGCGTCCAGCTGTTCCCGGCCGGAGTTGTACTCGGCCCAGCCGTCGTCCAGCTGGGTGCGGGCATCGGCAAGCTGCTGTTCGGCGGCAGCAAAGGCCGAATAGGCCGTGGCCGTTCCGGTGGAAAGGCCCAGCTGGCCCTGCATCAGCTGCAGTTTCATCTTCCGCAGGGCGGCTTTGGCTTCGGTGACAAGCTCAGTGTTGGACAGGGTGGGCGAGGAGATCAGCCCCTGCGCGTACATCTGCTGTTTTCCGGCGTCCAGCTGCTGCTGGTAGCCGTTGAGCTGGCCTGAAATGTTGTCATAGGAAGCCTGAGCCTGAGCCAGAAGGTCCCGAAGCTCGGTGTAATCCTCGTCGTCGGGTTCAGCTTCGTCAAGGGCTTTCTGCGCGTTGTTGAGGGCAGCTTCGGCATAGCCCAGAAGCGGGTCCGCCACCTGTTTGAGGTTGACCAGAAGTTCGATCTGCTGAAGCTGGTCCTCGAACGCAAGGATCTGCTCCTGCCCGTCCAGAACCTGATCCGCGCCGCTCTGCATGGTGTCGGGAAGGGCGGCTTGCTGCTGAGCAAGCTGCTCTTTGCCGGAAGCATAGTCGGCTTCGCCCTGCTCAAGCTGGGCCTTGGCGGCAGTCAGCTGAGCTTCAGCATCGGCAAGTTTTTGTTCTGCTTCGGCGAACTGGCGCTCGGCTTCGGCTTTCTGCTCGTTGTAGGTCTGCTTGGCATCGGCCAGCTTTTCGTTGGCGTCCGTGATGAGAGATTCCCGGCGGGTGACGCACTGGGCGTCGCTGATGGCGGTCAGCCGGTCGGCCACAGCGTCCACTGCCGCCTGATATTCGTCCGAATAATTGTCGTAGAGGTCGGCGTTTTCGGCCTTGATGTAACAAACGGTGTAATAATCGGCGGTCAGGCTGCCGTCCGGCACAAACACGATGTCGTCCAGCACACCGTCGCCGGCGGTGGACGTCTCCTGATCCGAGGAAAAGTGCAGAGGGTCCTGCACCAAGCCGACCACCGTGTATTCGGTGCGGGACAGGCTGTCGGTGTCGTCTGGAAGGGTCAGCGTCGTTCCGAGGGGGATCTCCTCCCCATGGCCCATGACGTGCACCACGCATTCGTCAGCGGCTTCGGGCATCCGGCCGTCCAGAAGGACCAGACGGTTCATGTTTTCGCCGGTGTCAGCGTCCGGGTCTGCGGGGAGCTGCTGGACCCGCAGAACGGCGGGTTCGTCGGTGCTGGACCAATGGCCCTCGACGTCTAGATACTTGACGGCTTCCACAGCGGTAACGCCCTCAGTGGAAGCGATGGCATCAATGTCGTCCTCCGACAGGCCGAGGGTGGACAGAACGCGAAGGTCAAAAACGTTCTGTTCGACGTAGTATTTCTGCCCTGCGATCCGCATGCTGGGGGCAAAGCTGACCAAGCCGGTCAGAATCATCACGCCCAGCGCCACGATGCCAAACAGCGACAGAAAGCGGCTCAGGTTGCCTTTGAAATCCCGAAGGATGTTTTTACGATAACTGTTCTGCATGAAATCACCACTCGATCTGCTCCACCGGAACGGGATGTTCGTTGACCTTGTTGGACAAGATTTGACCGCTCTTGACCTGAATGATGCGGTCCGCCATGGCCGTCAGTGCCGTGTTGTGGGTGATGACGATGACGGTACGGCCCGTCTCGCGGCAGGTGCGCTGAAGCAGGGCGAGCACCTGCTTGCCGGTCTTGTAGTCCAGCGCGCCGGTCGGCTCGTCGCAGAGCAGAAGCTTCGGATTTTTGGCGAGGGCGCGCGCAATCGAGACGCGCTGCTGTTCGCCGCCCGAAAGCTGGGCCGGAAAATTGTTCAGCCGCTCGCCAAGGCCGACGCTTTCCAGCGTGGCGGCAGGGTCCAGCGGCGCGCGGCAGATCTCGCTGGCCAGCTCGACGTTTTCCAGCGCGGTCAGGTTCTGCACGAGGTTGTAAAACTGGAACACGAAACCGACGTCATACCGCCGGTAGCTGGTCAGCTCTTTTTCCGAAAAGCGGCTCACGTCCTGCCCATCCAGCCAGACGTGGCCCTCGTCGCAGGTGTCCATGCCGCCCAGAATGTTCAGCAGGGTGGTCTTTCCGGCGCCGGACGGGCCGACGATGATGCAGAATTCGCCCTTGTCAACGTAGAAATTCAGGTTGTCGGCGGCTGCAATGCGGACACTTCCGGTCTGATAATATTTGGAAACATTTTCAAATTCGACAAAGTGCTCCATAAACGCTCTCCTTGCTTCGGGAAATGACTTTATTCCAACTTAACTATACCATAATTTCCCGCAGACTGCAGGAAAAGGAGAAGCGAATTTTCAAAAACTTCACAACTAAGAGAAAAAGGACCGGCCTCTTCCCGTCAGTGCCGCGAAAAGGGCGGCTGACAGGAAGGGGCCGGTCTAAGAGAAAGCGGGTCAGGGCGTGGTGTCCAGAATAAGGTCGGCGCGGGTTTCGATGTGGTACTGCGCAAAATAGCCCTCTTCGAGCGGGATCCACCGCTGGACGAAATTGGGATAGCGTTCGCCCTCCCGCGCTTGCAGACGGCGGGCTTGTTCCTCTTGAGAACAGGTGACGAACACGCGAAGATCATAATTTTCCGCAAGGAGCGGGTGGTGGCTGTAGCTGCCTTCCACCAAGAAAAGCGGCTTGGATGCGATGCTTTTTGCGGGGAGATAGGCTCCCTCCCGGCAGGAGTAAGCGCGGTAGGAAACGGCATCCCCGGCCCGGGCAGGGGCCAGCACCTCGCGGGAAAGACGAGCTAGGTCCATGTTGGCGCAGGGGATGTGCTCCCAGCCGTCAACGCGGTCCGCTGGCGGAAGATAGAAGTCGTCGGTGTGAAAGACGGCGCTGTCCGGGAAGCGCTCGGCCAGCTGGGCCGCCAGCGTTGTTTTGCCGCTGCCGCACCGGCCGTCCAGTGCGACCAGCACCGGGCGGGAGGGGTGCGCCGAGAGAAGGGAAGAGATGGTTTCTGCAAGAGAAGAAAAAGTGGTTGAGATCATAATGTTTTCTGAAAGGTCAGGTTTTTGTATTCGGTCGTGGTCCCGCTGCGGCGGAATGTGGCGGCATCCTTCGCTTCCTGTGGGCGCAGACGAAGCCGGGAAGTTTCAAAAGGGGTGAAGTTCATAACAGACGTTCCTTCTTGACAAAATAAAGAAAAATCACTATACTACAAATAGAAAAAGGCGCTGTCTGCGAAGTGGTCAGCTCCTTATCCGGCAATCAAATAAGCAAAAGCAAACGACCGCTCTAGTTGGGGAACTGTGAGGCGGTCGTTTGTTTTTTATCATAAGAATAAAGATACTATAACATGCTTTTTGACATTTGGCAATGCGGGCGGAAAATTTGCTTCGAAAAACTTTTAAAATCCCCTTGACACCTCCCCGAAGCTGTGGTAAGATAATGCCACGTTAGAAATGACTAACCACGAAGCACCAAACCGAAGCGGCAGAGCAACTGGCCGCGTTCTTTTTGAAATGATGGTTAGCGAAATCTAACTCAAACTCTGCATGAGACACCTTAAAAAGGGCACACTATCCCAAACGGCAGGGACGGAGGAGATCAGCCATGGAGCGTAATTTTGAGACCGTGATGATCGAACAATGCTCGCCGGTCCTGGCCGGACTGAAAGCTGCCGGGTTGTTCCGCTATGAGACGCGGGACTGCAAAGACCTCGCACAGCGGGTGCGGGGCTGGAACGAACGGCTGGGCGAAAAAGGCCTTCGGGTCCGGGTGCTCAAGGGATGCGCACGCACCCACCGGTATCTGGTCTATGTTTACCGCGAGAGCCGTCTGCGGGAAGTGCTTGCGGATGAAAAGGTCCGCGGCTTTCTGGCGCAGGAAGGCTATCAGCTCCCCGAAGCTGCAGGAGACTGCGAGCCGCTGCTGCGGCAGCTGTCCCGGCGGCTGTGCTGTGAAGCAGAGTTTCCTCATGAGATCGGCGTTTTTCTGGGCTATCCGCTCACCGATGTGGTGGGCTTCATCGAAAATCAGGGCCGCAACTTCACCTGCTGCGGCTGCTGGAAGGCCTACGGCGACCGCGATGCCGCCGAGCGCCTGTTTGCCCAGCTGAACAAGTGCACAAAAGTGTATCTGCACCTGTTCCACAGCGGCACGCCGATCTTCCGCCTTGCCGTGGCGGCCTGAAACTGACATTCTCTACCAATACTCTCTTTTTATCCTGGCGCCTGTCGGGGACACCACGCCCTGACAGGAAGAAATCCTCCTTTTGACACGCGGCCGCCCGGTGCAGTTGACCCCTGCACCGGGCGGCTGTGTCATATTAAACGAACGTACGATGGATATTTGAAAAAACTTTTCTTCAAAAAGAAAAATCCTCAGCGCAGAGTTTGGTTGGATTCATTGTAGATTGTGATGAAATCCGGTCCAAAATCGGGCAAAAAATCTGTTTGTTCTTACGAACTAACTTTCAATTATGAAAAAATTGTTGACAAAAAAGGTTAGTAAGTATAAACTATCTATGCTGATAGTCACGACTGACTAACCAGCGCAATACTTCTTCGGTTTCCGGGGAAACGAAAGGAAAGTGGATGAAGATGATGCCTCTGACGATGGCAAAAGCAGGTGAGACTGTCACCATTAAACGGATCTCCGGCAAGGATGAGATCCGCCAGCATCTGGCTGAGCTGGGTTTTGTCGTGGACAGCGAGGTGACCGTGGTCAACGAGATCGCCGGCAACCTGATCTTACAGGTCAAGGAGAGCCGCATCGCTCTGGACAAGACCATGGCCAACCGCATTATGATCGGCTAAACAGCGGCAACTCCGCTGTTTGGGACCTGCTCCGAAACTGGAATGGTCTCTTGAATAAAGACAAGTAGAGGAGGATTTACATGAAGACTTTGAAAGACGTCAAGGTCGGCGAAACTTGCACCGTGGCACGCCTGCATGGCGAAGGCCCGGTGAAGCGCCGCATCATGGACATGGGCATCACCAAGGGTGTTGAGATCTATGTCCGCAAGGTCGCTCCGCTGGGCGACCCCATGGAACTGACCGTGCGCAACTACGAACTGAGTGTGCGCAAGGCCGACGCTGAAATGATCGAAGTGGTTTGATCCGATCAGAGAGGAAAGGAACACAATGAGCATTAAAATTGCATTGGCCGGCAACCCGAACTGTGGTAAGACGACCCTGTTCAACGCACTGACCGGCTCGAACCAGTACGTCGGCAACTGGCCCGGCGTTACGGTCGAAAAGAAGGAAGGCAAGCTGAAGGGCGAGAAAGACGTCATCATTCAGGACCTGCCCGGTATCTACTCCCTGTCTCCGTACACGCTGGAAGAAGTCGTGGCCCGCAGCTATCTGGTCAGCGAGAAGCCCGACGCCATCCTGAACATCATCGATGGCACGAACATCGAGCGTAACCTGTACCTGACCACTCAGCTGATCGAGCTGGGCATCCCCGTGGTCATGGCCGTCAACATGATCGATCTGGTCCGCAAGAACGGCGATAAGATCGACCTGAAGAAGCTGAGCAATGAGCTGGGCTGTCAGGCAGTCGAGATCAGCGCTCTGAAGAACGAGGGCAGCGAGAAGGCAGCACAGATGGCTGTGGCTGCTGCAAAGGCTGGCAAGGCCACCGAGTTGCCCCACGTCTTTACCGGCAGTGTGGAGCACGCCATCGCCCACATCGAAGAGTCCATTCAGGGCAAGGTCGATGACCGCTTCCTGCGCTGGTACGCTGTCAAGCTGTTCGAGCGCGACGACAAGGTTCAGGACGAGCTGAAGCTCGACAAGGCCCTGCTGGATCACATCGATCAGCACATCAAGGACTGCGAAGCTGAGATGGACGATGACGCCGAGAGCATCATCACCAACCAGCGTTATGCTTACATCAACACTGTCGTTGCCAAGGCAGTCAAGAAGAAGGCCCGCACCGAGCACCTGACCGTTTCCGATAAGATCGACCAGATCGTGACCAACCGTGTGCTGGCTCTGCCCATCTTTGCACTGGTCATGTTCCTGATGTACTCTCTGTCCATGGGCACTTCCATTGCAGACGGCGGCTGGGCGATCGGTACGTTTGCAACGGACTGGACCAACGACGTTCTGTTCGGCGAGATCGTCCCGGGTGCACTGGGCGGCTTCCTCGAGAGCATCGGCGTGGCTGGCTGGCTGTACGGCCTGATCATGGACGGCATCGTCGCCGGTGTCGGCGCGGTCCTGGGCTTCGTTCCCCAGATGCTGGTCCTGTTCTTCC
>URVW01000084.1 GCA_900551435.1 uncultured Faecalibacterium sp. | reverse complement strand
CAGAGTTTTCAGAGTTTTTCTTTTACTCTGTCTACTCTAGGGGTAGCATATCAGTGAGTACCGAGGGGCTTCTTATTTGCCTTCATGAAAGCCTTACTTGGACGCAAAATCGTAAAAATAACGCCGGAACCGCTCTCCGCCATAGACGAAGCCCGCCGCCGTGGACAGACCCGCGCCTGCACCGAGGATGACGGTATCGGCATCGTCAAGCGCCTTTCGAAGCTGCTCCACTTGGGCTGAGCTGTCGCGTGTAAAGTTCCTTGTCCAGATTTTTGAAAACATTGAATACCACCTGTCGGATGCTGGTCGGTTTTTTCAGAAATTCTCTCACGGTTTCTACTGCAATTTGTGACGCTTCCGCATTCGGAAAGCCGAACACGCCCGTTGAGACACAACAGAAAGCAACGCTTTCCAGTTTCTTTTCTGCCGAAAGCTCCAGACAGGAGCGGTAGCAGGACGCCAGCAGTTTGCACGGTTGTTTTGTCAGCGGGCCGGACACGATCGGCCCCACCGTGTGCAGGATGAACTTTGCGGGCAGATCATACCCGGGCGTGAGCTTCTCCTGACCGGTCGGCTCCTCATAGCCCTGCGCTTCCATGAGCCGTGCGCACTCCTGCCGCAGCTGGACGCCCGCGAAGGTTTGGATGCAGTTGTCGATACGTGGAAGGTCCTCATCCTGCGGAACCTTATGTCCGGAACGAAGCGCTTCGGCGAACTGAAAAAGTCCATCGGCCACGTCACCCAGAAAGTCCTCACGGCCCAGCTGCGCCAGATGGAGACCAGCGGTCTGCTGACTCGCAAAGTCTATGCCGAAGTGCCGCCCCGGGTCGAGTATACTTTGACCGATCTCGGTTACAGTCTCAAGCCCATCCTCGACGCGATGTGGACATGGGGCGAGGGATATCAGAAGATGATGTCACCCCAGCCGCCGGAAGCATGAAATACATTCATTTGACAAAATACTTTTATCAACTTATACTTTAGGGCATCACATTCAAGAAACAGGATAGGAAGTATTTGTCATGTTGACGCTCGATAAAGTTTACCATGCCGCCTTTGTGCTCAAGGATGTCGCCCGCAAGACCGACCTCATCGAGGCCCCCAAGCTCTCGAAGGACTGCCAGCTCTACCTCAAGACCGAAAACCTGCAGGTCACCGGCAGTTTCAAGGTGCGCGGCGCCTATTATAAGATCAGCCAGCTCTCCAAGGAAGAGAGCGAAAAAGGCGTGATCGCGTGCTCTGCGGGCAACCATGCGCAGGGCGTTGCACTGGCCGCTACCCGCCGGGGCATCAAGAGCATCGTCTGTATGCCGGACGGCGCGCCCATTATGAAGGTCGAGAACACCAAGAGTTTGGGCGCAGAGGTCTGCCTTGTTCCCGGCACTTACGACGACGCCCACGACAAGGCCGTGGAGCTTCAGGCCGAAACGGGCATGACCTTTATCCACCCCTACGACGACGAACAGGTCATCGCCGGTCAGGGAACCATTGGTCTGGAGATCCTCGACCAGCTTCCCGATGTGGATGCCGTCATCGTTCCGGTCGGCGGCGGCGGACTGATCTCCGGCGTGGCCTTTGCCATCAAGAGCCTGAAGCCGGATGTCAAAGTCTACGGCGTTCAGGCTGAGGGCGCACCCAGCATGTACCGCTCTCTGCACGAGCACAAATATCAGACCCTCTCCGCCGTCTCCACCTTTGCGGACGGCATTCAGGTCAAGACTCCCGGCGAGCTGACCTACCAGCTCTGCGAGGAATATGTAGACGATATCGTGACCGTCTCCGAGGACGAGACCGCCGCCGCCATCCTCTCGCTGATGGAGAACCAGAAGCTGGTGGCTGAGGGCGCCGGAGCCGTCCCCGTGGCGGCTGCTCTGTTCCACAAGCTTCCCATCGAGGGCAAAAAGGTCGTCTGCCTTGTCTCCGGCGGCAACATCGATGTGAACATCCTCAACCGCGTCATCACCCGCGGTCTGGTTATGAGCGGCCGCAAGGCAAACCTGACCATCGCACTCGAGGACAAACCCGGCCAGCTGAAGAAGGTCGCCGAGATCGTCTCCCGCTGCGGCAGCAACGTGGTGTCCGTCCTCCACGACGGTTCCGACCCCAACATGCCCATCTCCAGTTGCTTCCTCAAGCTGGCGCTCGAGACCCGCGATCATGCTCAGATCGAGCAGATCCGTCAGGAGCTGACGAAGGCCGGTTTCCAGCTCGTCGCAGAACGGGTATAAATTCAGATGATAAAAGGGGCTGTTGCAAAATGATGCAACATAGTCGTCCCAAGCAAAGCAAAAAACAATCGTAAAATCGAGCAATACAAAAAGCAAGTGCATCACATCTCCATCAAAAATTTTTGGTTTTTGAGAAAAAGTGTTGCACTTGCTTTAATTTTAGAAAAATACAGCCTGAATTATTTCGTTGTATCGTTTGAAAATGGGGGCATTTATTTAGCTGGTTGCTCATAAAAAAGTGAATCCGACCTATGGCTGCAATCAAAGGTCGGATTCTTTTTTTATGTTAGGGCTGGAATATCCATGGCTCCCTCTGACGCGGGAGGCTTGGATGCGGTGCAAAATCGCACATTACCGCACTACACCGAATGGTGTATAGAAGTGCGCCCTTACTGTTTGACAAATTGGAATTGATTTTCCTTTTTATTTCTTAGTATCAATCCAAATGAAAACTCTCTCGTCAGTTCTTTCAGTAACAACACCTCCGTTTGCTATTGCCACAGCTTGAGATGCTATGTTATCTAAAAGAATGGTTACTAACACTTTATCTATTCCCATTTCTTTCGCTTCATTAAGCAATAATCTCAGCAGTTCTTTTCCATATCCTTTTCCACGAAACGCTGGTGCAATTCCGTACCCGATATTTCCTCCTGCTTTTCTCAGTGCCTCAGTCAAAAAATGTCTGACAGAACCAAATCCAACCGGAATACCATCAGCATATAGCCAAAAAGTTGTAGAAGGCACTTTCCAACCATCTACAATCCCTTCTTGCTCAGAATCCCTCTGTTTTACAATCAGCCATTCTTTATACTCATCAAATGTTAATCCGTTGGCTTTGTTAATTAATCCATTTTCTTCAGCAGGGATCTCTTGCAGCATTGTGTAAATATCCAAGCCATCATCAACTGACAATCTTTTTAATTCCAACATTATTTTCAATTCTCCTTAATCAAATAAACTCAAGTTTATCAGTCTGTTTAATCATATCATATGGCTTCAATGTACGGCAAGAACAATCCCGGCAGACATTACTGCCGGGACTGATGCTGTTTTATGGACATCTACATTTTGCAACAGCCCCTTTTTGCTTGTTTCCTGTCGAATTTTGTGGTATCCTAAAGCTGCCGTCTCCCCCGCTCCTCCACTGGGAAGGAGGTGATGAGCTATGGATATGATAATATCCTTTGTACTGTCCGTTGCAGCAGGTATTGTTACTTACTATATCTGCAAGTGGCTTGACGAACAGTTCTTTATGGACGGCAAGCACTAATCCCTAGCAACAAGAAGCCCCTCGGTACGGCAATACCGGGGGGCTTCTTGTTTGCCTTCATGATGAGCCATGAATACAAATATCCTTTGTACTTTTTATTATATGCAGTTTCGTCCAAATGTCAAGCATCCGCCGGTTTATTTCTGCACGCCGCTCTCGCACTGTTCGATGAACTGCTTCGCCACGCGGGGACTGCGGCCACCGGCGCGGATCGCAAAAGCTTCCGCCTTGACCAGCAGCTGGTCCATCGGCATCTCGATGTTGTGCTGCTTGGCTAGTTCGGTGAGGATGGCTTCGAAGCGGGCCTTTTCGGGGCGCTGGAAAGTCACCGTCAGACCAAAGCGGGCCGACAGGCTCATCAGCTCCTGACGGGTATCGGCTTCGTGGATGTCGTCGCCGGTGCGGTCGGTCATCGTCTCCTTGATGAGGTGGCGGCGGTTGGAGGTGGCATAGACCGCGATGTTCTTCGCCCGTCCACCCACGCTGCCCTCGAGGATGGCTTTCAGGGCCGCAAAGTTATCGTCATTGGAGGTAAAGCTCAGGTCATCAATGAAGAGGATGAACTTGAGTGGGTTTGCCGCCAGCTTGTCCATCAGGTCGGGGATCTGATACAGCTGGTTCTTCTTGACCTCCACCAGCCGCAGACCATCGGGCGCAAACTCATTGGCGATGGCCTTGACCGCGCTGGATTTGCCCGTGCCGGCGTCGCCGTAGAGCAGCACATTATTGGCGGGCATCCCGGCCAGCAGCGCCTTGGTGTTAGCGATGACCTTTTCGCGTTCGCCCTCGTATCCGGGCAGCTCGGAGAGCCGCTGGGGGTCCGGATACTTTACCGGGACCAGACGGCCGTTCTCCACCGTGAACACATGATGCTTCGCAAACATGCCATAACCCTTTTTGCCCGCTTCCTGCATCCGCTGGGCGTAGGCCGTTACAAGGTCAATGTCCTTCGTCTCCCAGCGGGGCAGGAAGGCCAGTTCCGGCCGCTGGGACTGCTCAGAATAGGCCGTTTGGAACAGCTCATCCAGCGTCAGACGGCACAGCTCCTGCAGAAAGCGCAGTTCGCTGTCCAGTGCGCTCTGCAGCACCGGCGAGATGCCTCCCGCCGCGGCCTGACGCACACAGACCGTCTCCGTTTCCAACACGGCAGACGCCAGATATTCGCCCAGATTGGTGGTCTGCTCAAACAGTGCTGCTTCGAACGCCGCCACGGCATCGCACACCGGACCCATGCTGCGGGTCCCGGCCTCCATCCGGTCGGTCAGGTCCAGCAGTTTCGCCACCACCGGGTCGTCCAGCAGGGCGCGGAAGATCACAAGCCCGTGGAGCCGGGCATTCCATTCACGAAGTTTCATATCCTTTTCCCTCTTGATTTAACGAATGTACCAAAATTATACCGCGCAGAAAGGCAATGCGCAACCCTGTGTTTAATTATCTTCATCTTTCGGGTGATTCACTTTACAAAACATTGTTTGACATCTGACCGATTTATAGTATAATTGACCCAACGTTCAAAAGTGAATGCGTGACACGAAATTTGACGTGTCTTAGGGATTTTTCAAAGTGTAGATCAGGAACAGGAAGTAGGAGAGACTCACCATGCAGTTGAATGGTTCTCAGATTTTTGTCGAGGTCCTCTGTGAGCAGGGCGTGGATACCATTTTCGGCTACCCCGGCGGCGCAGTTCTGAACCTTTACGACGAGCTGTACAAGAACGCCGACCGCATCGCCCATGTGCTGACCGCCCACGAACAGGGCGCCTCCCATGCAGCAGACGGTTATGCCCGTGCCACCGGCCGGACCGGCGTGGTGCTGGCCACCAGCGGCCCGGGTGCGACCAATCTCGTCACCGGCATCGCCACGGCGTATATGGACTCTGTGCCCATGGTCGCGTTCACCGGCAACGTCACCACCGCCGGTCTGGGTAAGGACAGCTTTCAGGAAGCATACATCGAGGGCATCACGATGCCCATTACCAAGCATAATTTCACGGTGCGTAAGGTCGAAGACCTCGCCGACACCATGCGGGCTGCATTCCGCATCGCACAGAGCGGCCGCAAAGGCCCCGTCCTCGTGGACATTCCCAAGGATGTGACCGCCGCTGTCTGTGAGTTCACCCCCAAGCAGCCGGAAAAGATCCGCACCGTGACCACCTACAATGAAGAGCAGGTCAAGTGGGCCGCCGACATCATCAACGCGGCCGAGCGTCCGCTGGTCTACTTCGGCGGCGGCGTCCGGAGCGCGGCATCCTGCCAGCCCTTGCGCGACCTCATCCACAAGGCGGAGATCCCCGCCACGTATACGCTGATGGCGGCGGGCGTCGTCCCCTACGGCGACCCAATGAACATCGGCATGATCGGTATGCACGGCTGCTACACCTCGAACCGGGCTGTGGCCGACTGCGACGTTCTGATCGCACTGGGCACGCGCTTCTCGGACCGCGTGGCTCTGAACCCCAAGACCTTCGCCAAGAATGCCACCATCATCCAGATCGATATCGACCCCAGTGAGCTGGGCAAGAATGTGGACGTGGACCTCGCCATTTCAGGCGATGCCGCTTACGTTCTGGGCGGGATGCTTCCTCTGATTCAGGAGAAGAAGCACCCGGACTGGATGAAGATGATCCACGAGTGGCAGGCACAGGATTATCACCCCGTATCGGATGCTTCCCGTCTGATGCCCCATCAGGTCATCGGCGAGGTCTGCAACCAGTGCGGACCGGAAGCTGTCTACGTTACCGACGTCGGCCAGCACCAGATGTGGGCCGCACAGTACATCCGCCACACCAAGAGCCGCGGCTTCATCACCAGCGGCGGTCTGGGCACGATGGGCTTCGGCTACGGCGCGGCCATCGGCGCACAGATGGCCTTGGGCCGGGACCAGCGGGTGGTCATGTTCACCGGCGACGGCTCCTTCCACATGAACCTCAACGAAGCGTGCACCGCTGTCAGCTACGAGCTGCCCATCATCACGGTCATCTTCAACAATCAGGTGCTCGGCATGGTCCGTCAGTGGCAGACCGCGTTCTACGGAAAGCGCTACTCCCAGACCGACCCCCACCGCCGCACCGATTTCGTCAAGCTGGCCGAGGGCTTTGGCCTGAAGGGCTACCGCTGCACCAATCTGGCGGAGTTCCAGACCGCATTTGCCGAAGCGCTGAAGCGGAAAGGCCCCACTTGGATCGAATGCGTCATCGACAAGGACGAAAAGGTCCTGCCCATGATCCCCGGCGGCGGCGACATCAACGACATCATCATGAAGTAAGGAGGAACGCCCCATGGAATCCAAACGCAGAGTCATCAGTCTGCTGGTGGACAACCAGAGCGGTGTTCTGGCCCGTGTGTCTAACCTGTTCTGTCGGCGCGGCTTCAACATCGACAGCCTGACCGTTTCCGCCACCAACGACCCCACCGTCAGCCGCATCACCGTCACAGTGTCCGGCACGGAGAAGGAACTGAACCAGCTCATCCTCCAGACCGAACGTCTGGAAGTCACTCGTCAGGTCTTTGTGCTCGACAGCGAGAACGCCTTGGAGCGCGAACTGCTGCTGCTCAAGGTCCGGGCCGACGTCCACAGCCGGACCGAGCTTCGGGAGATCGGCAGCATTTACAAAGCCAAGATCATCGACCTGTCCCCGGACAGCATGGTGTTCGAGCTGATCGGCAAACCCGAAAAGATCGACGCTTTCTTAAAAATGTTCGCAGACTACGACATCCTTGAACAGTGCCGCACCGGCGTCACCGCTCTGGAACGCGGCGGGATGCATCAGCATATACAGAAGCCCGCACAGGAAGTCCGCTCGGCACAGCTCCCTCTGCCGGGAACGAAGTGCCACTAAACCCAAGTTTTTCTAAGAAACCTTACATTCATAAAAAGAAAGAAGCAAAAAGGAGAACAACTACCATGGCCATCAAGAAATATTACGATTCCGACTGCAACCTCGGCGTGCTGGACGGCAAGACCGTCGCCGTTATCGGCTTCGGCAGTCAGGGCCACGCACATTCCGAGAACCTCGCTGAGAGCGGCGTCAATGTTGTCGTCGGTCTGCGCAAGGGTTCTGCTCACTGGGAAAAGGCTTCCGAGTTTGCTGCTACCCACGAGAACTTCAAGGTCATGGAAGTCGAAGAGGCTGCCAAAGCTGGCGACGTTGTCATGATGCTGGTCCCCGACGAGCTGTGCGCTGACATCTACAACAAGCAGGTCGCTCCCTACATGACCGAGGGCAAGGCTTTGGCTTTTGCACATGGCTTCAACATCCACTTCAAGACCATCACCGCTCCCAAGAACGTTGACGTCATCATGATCGCTCCCAAGGGTCCCGGCCACATCGTCCGCCGCCTGTACACCGAGGGCGAGGGCTGCCCCTCTCTGATCTGCGTTGAGCAGGACTACACCGGCAAGGCAAAGGACATCGCTCTGGCTTATGCTTCCGGCATCGGTGCTGGCCGCGCCGGCATCCTGCAGACCACCTTCAAGGAGGAGACCGAGACCGACCTGTTCGGCGAGCAGGCAGTTCTGTGCGGCGGCGTTTCTGAGCTGATCCACGCTGGTTTCGATACGCTGGTCGAGGCTGGCTACGAGCCTGAGATGGCTTACTTCGAGACCTGCCACGAGATGAAGCTGATCGTTGACCTGATCAACGAGGGCGGCTTCT
>URVW01000083.1 GCA_900551435.1 uncultured Faecalibacterium sp. | reverse complement strand
AAACTTATATTATTAAGGTACGGTCTGGCGGGCCAGCCGCCGCTGACTCAGCTGGAAACCGCAAAACTGCTGCAGATCAGCCGGAGCTATGTCTCCCGCTTGGAAACCCACGCGCTGGAACTTCTGCGGGAGGGCTGGGAGACCAGCGCATAACAAAAAAGAGATAGGCCGTCCCATCTGGGAAAGCCTATCTCTTTTTCACTCAAACTCAGACAATGAACATAGACGAGGTGGAAATCCCATGAATTCAAAATCCCTGCCGCTGTTTCGCGGCGAACTGGCCCTGTGCATCGCGGTGCTCATGAACAGCTTCGGCGTGGTGCTGATGCTTTACTCGGGCGCTGGCATCTCGGCCATTTCGAGCGTCCCGTTCGCATTTTCGGAGGTCTGGCCGGTGCTGACCCTCGGCACATGGACCTATCTGTTTCAGGGCGCGCTCGTGCTGAGCCTGATGATCCTGCGCAAGAAATTCGTGCCAAGCTATCTGTTCAGCTTTGTGGTGGGCTTTGTGTTCGGCAAGCTGCTGGACGTCCACGAGGCATGGATCAACGTCCTGCCGTATAACATCCCGATGCGAGTGGTCTATTTCGTGGTCAGCTACTGTCTGCTCAGCTTGGGCATCGCACTGTCCAACCGGTGCGGACTGCCCATCGTGCCGACGGACCTGTTCCCGCGGGAGCTGGCCGACATCACCGGCATCCCCTATCCGAAGATCAAAATTTCGTTTGATGTCATCTGCCTTGCCGTCACGGCGGGCTTGACTCTTGGTTTCCTGCATCATCTCGAAGGTCTTGGCATCGGGACCATCCTTGCGGCCTTCACGATGGGCAAGGCCATCGGCTTTGCCGGAACGGTGCTGGACCAGCACTTCCGCTTCGGGACCTACAAGACCCTGAAGCAGACCGCGCACAACTGAATTTTCGCTTCCTCTGCCGCCTTCGGGCGGCTTTTTTCATACCGCGCTCAGATCAGGAAGAACAGCCCCGCAAACATCAGCGCGCCCGCAAGATTCAGCGTACCGACGATCCGGAACGGAGCCATCACCAAAAAGATGGGCAGCACATTGAAGATGCACGCCCAGCGCGGGAGCGGGGTCCAGCCCAGCACCACCGCCGCGAACAGTGTAATTGAAAACACCAAAAAACCCACGAAGCACGCGAGCATGGTCGAGGAAGTTTTCTTGAAAAATTCAAGGATGCCAAAGGTAAAATACAGGTTGCACTTGCGCATCCAGTCCACATAGCTGGCCGCACCCTCGCGGGCCGCTTCCACGAACCGCTGATAGCTGCTCTCCGCCTTGCCGAACACCTTGATGACCTCGATGCCGTGGATGTACTCCACCGCAACGTCATTCAGGGCGCGGGTCGCGCGGACCGTGCGCTGATAATTCGGCTCATAGCCGACCATCATGCCCATGTAACACACCATGCCCAGCGGCACGGTGACCAGCGCCGCCAGTGCCATCCGCCAGTCGGCCGCGAACAGGCAGATCAGGAGACAGATGGGAGCCAGCAGGTTCGATGTAAATTCCGGCACGATGTGGGCCAGCGTCGTTTCCATGGCGTCGATCCGCTCCACGATGGTGCTTTTCAGCGCACCGCTGGGCTGGTCCAGCACATCGCCCAGCGGCATCCGGGCCAGCTTGTCGGTGCAGCGCTTGCGGATGTCGCCCAGCACGGCGAAGGTCGCCTTGTGGGAGATGGCCGTCGAGATGGCATGGAACAGTACCTGCAGCGCCCAGAACACCGCGATCAGGCCGCATTGCCGCAGATAATAGCCCACGTCCCGCTCCCCTGCCATCAGGTGCGCGATGACGTTCGCCACCACAAAAAAAATACGGGGCCACCCGGCTGGCGACGCCCAGCACCGCCACCAGAACGCTGGCCAGATACCGGCTTTTCTGTTCGCCGGTCTGCCCCAGCAGCCATGGAAGCGCGGAGGTTCGGGTGGCTTCTTTCGGTTCACTCATAAGATCCCGTCCTTTCCCTTGGGTCCGATCCTCAAAGATTAGCCATCGCTAACTCTTTGAGGTTTGGAAAGGCCGCCGTCTCCGGCAGCCCTTCCGCCCGTGTTTCATAACACCGTTATGTCATGATTATAAAGCGAATGCATTCCCTCGTCAAGTACCAGCAGCGGCTAACTTTTGGTTCCGGCTCTTTGCGCTATCTTGACGTTTTTCGGCAAATGCGCTATACTTTCCTCGTGGTTAGTCGTATATAACCATTTGGAGGTACATTGTTATGACAGAAGCATTTTATGGCATCCTCATCCCGTTTCTGGGGACTTCTCTGGGAGCGGCCTGTGTCTTTTTTCTCAAAAACACTCTGAAGGACAGCATCCAGCGCGCTTTGACCGGCTTTGCGGCGGGCGTGATGGTGGCGGCGTCCATCTGGAGTCTGCTCATCCCCGCCATGGACCAGTCGGCTTCGCTCGGGAAGCTCGCATTTTTCCCGGCAGCGGTCGGGTTCTGGCTGGGCATCCTGTTCTTGCTGCTGCTCGACCACATCATCCCGCATCTGCACCAGAACAGCACCCAAGCCGAAGGCCCTAAAAGCCAGCTGCAGCGCACCACGATGATGGTGCTGGCCGTGACCCTGCACAACATCCCCGAGGGCATGGCCGTCGGCGTCGTTTATGCGGGCTATTTGTCCGGCAGCGCGCAGATCACCGCCGCCAGCGCACTGGCGCTCTCGCTGGGCATCGCCATCCAGAACTTCCCCGAAGGAGCCATCATCTCGATGCCCCTGCGGGCCGAGGGGATGAAAAAAGGCCGCGCGTTCTGGGGCGGCGTTCTGTCCGGCATCGTGGAGCCGATCGGGGCTGTGCTCACCATCCTTGCGGCCAGCGTCATCGTCCCCGCCCTGCCCTATCTGCTCAGCTTCGCCGCCGGGGCCATGCTGTACGTCGTGGTCGAGGAACTGATCCCGGAGATGTCGCAGGGCCGGCACTCCAACATCGGCACGATCTTTTTTGCAGTCGGGTTCAGTCTGATGATGATCCTGGATGTCGCTCTGGGCTGAACCCCCCTTTTCTTCGGCGGAAAAGCGTGCTACAATCAGGGCAGTTAAACGCAGATAACCCAAACGTGTGAGGTGCAACATGAAATTCTACACATTCGGCGATGCCGCAAAGCCGGTCCTTCTTCTGCTGCCCGGGACCTGCTGCCACTGGAAGGGCAATTTCAGGGACGTCATCCCGCTGCTGGAACCGGATTTCCGCGTCATCTGCGCCAGTTACGACGGCTTTGACGAGACGGAACAGACTGAGTTCCCCACCATGCTGGACGAAACGGCCAAGATCGAAGCCTACCTCAAGGAGAACTGCGGCGGACACATCCGTGCGGCCTATGGCTGTTCGCTGGGCGGCTCCTTCGTCGGGCTCCTGGCCGCGCGGAAGAATGTCCACATCGATTTCTGCATTCTGGGCAGCTCGGACCTCGACCAGTCCGCGCCCCTTCCCGCCAAACTGCAGACGACCCTGCTGGTTCCGCTCATCTATCCCTTCATCCGGGACAGCAAGTTCTCGCTTCGCTTTTTGCAGAAACGAATCGAAAAGCGGATGGAAGAAATGGGCGATTACGTCAACGCTTTCACCAAGATGCTCGGCGGCGGACGGCCCTATGTCACCCTGAAAAGCTGCAAGAACCAGTTCTATTCCGACCTCGTCACCCCGCTGCCGGACAAGCTCGACATCCCGGGAACGGAGTTCCACATCTTCTACGCCCTCAAGATGGGCGAGCAGTATCGCGCCCGGTACGAACAGCACTTTGCCCATCCGATCCTCCACGAGCAGGACCTTCAGCACGAAGAGCTGCTGGCGTGCTATCCGGAACAGTGGGCTGCACTCGTGAAGAGCATCGCGGGAGGGCATTCCTGAACCTTGCAAAAAAGCCGCTGCACCGGCCCAGCGCCCGCACAGCGGCTTTTAACAATCGCTCTTACTTCAGCTTGTTATAATCCTCGTCAGAGACCGGCTCGCACCACTCGTTGTAGCACTCGACGCCCGGAACTTCCACCGCGAGGTGAGAGAACCAGCTGTCGGGAGCAGCGCCGTGCCAGTGCTTGACTTCGGCGGGGATGTTGATGCAGTCGCCGGGGAGCATCTCGACGGCTTCCTTGCCCTCTTCCTGATAGTAGCCGCGGCCCGCCACGCAGATCAGGATCTGGCCGCCGCCGGACTTGGCATGATGGATGTGCCAGTTGTTGCGGCAGGCAGGTTCAAAGGTCACGTTGTGGACGCCGACCTGCTGGGTGGAGATGGGAGCCAGATAGCTCTGACCCACAAAATACTGGGCATAGGCCGTGTTGGGTTCGCCGATAGGGAACACCATCGAAGCCTGATGCTTTGCCTTGGCGCTGTCGTCCTCCGGCTCCACGGCCCAGACTTCCTTTGCCATGTTGAACACGGCCCAGCCCTTGGGCCAGCCAGCATAGAACGCCACATGGGTGATGATAGCCGCAATCTCTTTCTGGGTCACGCCGTGCTTTTTGGCGTTTTCCAGATGGAACTTCAGAGAAGAATCGGTCACACCGGCCGCCATCAGCGCCACCACCGTAATGATGCTGCGGGTCTTGACATCGATGCCGTCATCGTTCCAGTTCTCACCGAACAGGACATCATCGTTGTAATGTGCAAATGCCGGGGCAAACTCGCCAAGAGCGTTCCGGCCAGCGGTCTGTACAATTTTCTCCATCGAAGGAACCTCCCATTGAACATTGTTCGTGATGCCTTTATTCTACAACTTAAACCATGGTTGAAGTCAAGCTCTTTTTTGAGATTCTGCGCCTTACTCGCGGTTCTTGAGCACCTCGGCCGGAGTCATCTTGTCCAGCTTCCGCACCAGAAGCAGGTCGATGACCAGATAGCACACCAGCACCCCCGCATAGATGCCGAGATACAGCATCGGCGAGAACTCCAGCTCCATGCCGATGGCGACATTGGCGATGAAGTTCGGATAGAGGGCGTCCATCACAGCCTTTGCCGCCGGGATCTTCCACAAAATGCTCCTCGCTGCTCTGGGCGGCTCCCCGGATGATGGACTCTGCGGCCCCCACCAGCGACACCACCAGATACATCGACAGCAGCACCAGAAAGAACAGCGCCGCATAGCGCGGCAGATTCTGCCGGATGTCCCGCAGGACCCGGCGGCTCAGGATCTTCTGCATCTTACAAATCCTCCAACTGTGCGGCAGGGGTGCGGACGGCGTTGCGGTAGTTCTGCTCGATCTGGCCGTCCTTCAGAATGACCACCTGATGCACCATCTGCTTGATGACGTTGTTGTGGTGACGATGAGCATGGTCGTGCCGTACTGCGCGTTGACCCGTTCCAGCAGCATCAAAATTTCCCGGGACGTTTTGCTGTCCAGCCCGCCGATGCAGTTGAGCAGGGTCGATTTGCCCGAACCGCTCGTGCCCTGAATGACGCACATCTCGCCTTTCTGCACCTCCAGCGAGACGTTCTTCAGCACTTAGGTATAGCTTCCGCCCTCGCCATAGCTTTTGCACAGATCCTTGACTTCCAGATACATGATACCTTCCTCCTCAAAAAAGTTAGCACGGCATAACACCGTTATGTTTATGAACTGATAAAATCCATGACGCCGATCACGCCATGGAAAAAACTTAGTGAAACAGGCCGTTCCAGCCCGCCAGCATATATTGCAGGATGCTCTGCAGATGCGCCAGTGCCTTTTCCTCTTCCCGCTCGTGGGTCAGAAGATGCACAAAGGCATCGATCTGCATATGGGCCATCCAGTGGATGGTGTAGTCGTCCGGAGGCGCGACCCCGCACAGCGCCGCCTGACGGTCCGACAGCGTGCGGTAGTGCTGCTCTGAAATGGCGACCAGCTCATCGACGAAATGCTCCTGACTGGACCCATAGCTCCCCGTGAGCAGCAGCAAGAATAAATCGTAGTTCTGATACAGCAGATGAAGCACCTGCCGGGATGCATAGGCATCGTCCCGGAACTCGTCCGCGGTGGTGTCCGCTTCCGGTTCCAGCGCCAGAAGCTCCTGCTCCATGTGCGCTTGGAGCATCCCTTTCAGGGCGGTCAGCTGCGGCTCCACCAGCGAGGTGAAGAGGTCGTCCTTATCCTTAAAGAAAAAATAGAGCGCACCGGTGGTCACGCCGGAATTTTTGCAGATGGTCCGCAGGGAAGCCCCCTGATACCCCTTTGCGATGAACTCCGCGCGGGCGCTTTCCAGCAGCTTTTCTTTGGTTTCGCGTTCGTCTTTCATGGCAGCTCCTGTTTCATAAAATAACACCGTTATGCTACCACGTTCTGCCGGGGTTGTCAAGCCCCGCCTCGGGCCGGACGCAGTTGATTTTGCGGCAGTCTTTTTTATCAAACCCTCTTGACAAATCAAACCATATCTATATAATTATCACCGGTAATTATCTATGATAACTATTTGAGGAGAACCCACCATGACCGTTGAACTCACCAAACGAATGCTCGATGCGTGCTATCAGGCCAAGCGCATCCGGGACATGCTCCCGCCGCTGCCGGAAGGCGTGATGCCGTCCTACATCCACTATCTGGACACCATCCGCTCACTGGAACAGGCCGGGGTGCAGGTCAAAGTGTCGGACCTGAGCGACGCACTCAACCTGCCCCGCCCCGGCGTGACCCGGACCGTCAAGGACATGGAGCAGAAAGGCTATCTGACCAAGCGGACCTCGGCGGAGGACGGCCGCGTGACCTATCTTTCCGTCACCGAGGCCGGAAAGGCACTCTCGCAGAAATACGACACCGAATATTTCGCGGCGCTGGCCCCCTGTCTCAACGACATTTCCGAAGCGGATGCCGCGTGCATGATTCGCACCATTGAACGATTTTATCAAGTAATGTGCGAAAGGAGAATCCCCCTTGAAAAATGATAAAGCCGATTTCACCCAAGGCAGCATCCTGAAAAAGCTGTCGCTCTTCATGCTGCCCATTCTGGGCGCACTGATCCTTCAGGCCGCTTACGGCGCCGTGGACCTTCTGGTGGTGGGCCGGTTCGGCTCCACGTCCGGCCTGTCTGCCGTTTCCACGGGCAGTCAGGTGCTCAACCTCGTCACCTTTGTGGTCACCCAGCTGGCCATGGGCATCACGGTGCTCATCGCCCGCTATCTGGGCGAAAAGAAACCGGAACTGATCGGCTCGGTCATCGGCGGCGCAGCCATCGTGTTCGCGCTGATGTCCGCCGTCCTGCTGGTCGTGATGGTCGGCTTTGCCCGCCCCATCTCGGTGCTGATGCAGGCCCCCGAAGAGGCTGTCAGCCTGACGGCCAGCTATGTCCGCATCTGCGGCGGCGGCATCTTCTTCATCGTGGCGTATAACCTGCTTGCGGCCATCTTCCGTGGTCTGGGCGACAGCAAGTCTCCCCTGCTCTTCGTTCTGGTGGCCTGTGTGGTCAACATCGTCGGCGACCTCGTGTTGGTGGCCGGTCTGCATCTGGACGCCGCCGGTGCGGCCATAGCCACCGTGTTCGCACAGGCCATCAGTGTGGTCTGCGCCATCGTCATCCTCTTCAAGAAAAAGCTGCCGTTTACCATTCAAAAATCCAATTTCCGCCTGAATCTTCAGTGCAAAAAGTTCCTCAGCATCGGTCTGCCGCTGGCCTTGCAGGAGTTTTTGACTCAGCTTTCCTTCCTCGCCCTCTGCGCGTTCGTCAACCGTCTGGGTCTGGAAGCGTCCTCCGGCTATGGCGTCGCATGCAAGATCGTCAACTTCGCAATGCTCATCCCCAGCGCTCTGATGCAGTCGATGGCATCCTTCGTCTCCCAGAACATCGGCGCGGGCAACCCGAAGCGCGCCAAAAAAGCCATGTTCACGGGCATTGGCATCGGCCTGACGGTCGGCTGCTTCGTGTTCGCCCTCATCATGCTCAAGGGTGACGTTCTGTCCGGCATCTTTACTACTGACGCCGCCGTCATCCAGAACGGCTACGCCTACCTGAAGGGCTTTGCGCCGGAGACCCTCGTGACCGCCATCCTGTTCAGCATGGTGGGCTACTTCAACGGCAACGACCGCACCGTATGGGTCATGGTGCAGGGCCTTGTCCAGACCCTTCTGGTCCGTCTGCCGCTGGCTTACTTCATGAGCATCCAACCCAACGCCAGCCTGACCAAGATCGGTCTTGCCGCCCCGGCTTCCACCGCCGTCGGCATCGTGCTGAACGTCTGCTTCTTCCTCTATCTAGAACGCCAGAGCGCGAAAAAGGGGCAGTAATGCACCAAAAGGGGCTGTTGCAAAATAGCTCTCTGAAAAAATTATGCACAAAACCCGGAACCT
>URVW01000082.1 GCA_900551435.1 uncultured Faecalibacterium sp. | reverse complement strand
GAGCGGAGAAGCAGTTCAGGTTCAGGCAGTCGTTCCAGTCGGCGCGGCCGATCAGCGGCAGGCCGTGCGGGCCCTTGTGGTCACGCAGGTAGCCAAAGCTGCGGCGCAGGTGCTCCAGCAGCGGCTGGGCCAGCGTGTGGTCGTTGTCAAAGTCGACCTGCTCATCCAGAATGCTGGCATCGCCGGTCTCGCCCAGGTAGGCGTACACGGCGGCGATCAACCACAGCGGGTCATCGTTGAAGCCGGAGCCGATATCCATGTTGCCCTTTTTGGTCAGCGGCTGGTACTGGTGGTAGGCGCTGCCGTCGGGGAACTGGGTGGCGGCGATGTCCAGAATGCGTTCCCGCGCGCGGGCGGGGATCAGATGCACAAAGCCCAGCAGATCCTGGCAGGAATCGCGGAAGCCCATGCCGCGCCCGGTGCCGCTCTCATAATAGCTGGCGGAACGGCTCATGTTGAAGGTGACCATGCACTGGTACTGGTTCCAGATATTGACCATGCGGTCGAGCTTTTCGTCGCTGCTCTTGACCGAGTAGGTGGATAAAAGCCGGTTCCAGTGCGTGTGCAGTGCCGAGAAAGCGGCGTCCACCTGCGCATCTGTGGCATAGCGGGCAGCCATTGCCTGCGCGCGGGTCTTGTTGATGACGCCGGGCGCTGCCCATTTTTCATTCTCCGGGTTTTCGATATAGCCCAGCAGGAAGATCAGGCTGCGGCGCTCGCCCGGCTGCAGGGTGACGTTGATTTGATGTACGCCCACGGGCGCCCAGCCATGTGCCACCGAGTTGGTGCAGCTGCCGTTTTCCACGACCTCCGGGTTGGCGTTGCTGCGCCATGCGCCCAAAAAGGCATCGCGGCTGGTGTCAAAGCCGTCAATCGACGTGTTGACCGTGAAAAAGGCGTAGTGGTCGCGGCGCTCGCGGTATTCGGTCTTATGATAAATGGCGCTGCCCACGACCTCCACTTCGCCGGTGGAGAAGTTGCGCTGGAAGTTGGAGCTGTCGTCCATGGCATCCCACAGGCAGAACTCCACATAGCTGAACACATCCAGCGTGCGGGGGGCAGCGGTCTTGTTTTCAAGGGTCAGCCGGTCGATCTCACAGGCATCTCCGCGGGGAACGAAGAGTTCCTGCTGGGCGAGGATGCCGTTTTTTTCGCCGGTCAGGATGGTGTAGCCCAGACCGTGGCGGCAGCTGTAGGCGTCCAGTTCGGTCTTGGTGGGCTGCCAGCCGGGATTCCAGATCGTGCCGCCGTCGTTGATGTAGATGCGGTGGCCGTCCATGTCCAGCGGAGAGTTGTTGTAACGGTAGCGGGTGATGCGGCGCAGCCGTGCGTCACGGTAAAAGCTGTATCCGCCGCCGGTGTTGGACACCAGACTGAAAAAATCCTCGCTGCCCAGATAGTTGATCCACGGCAGGGGCGTGCGGGGCGTATCGATCACATATTCCCGGTGCACGTCATCAAAATGTCCGAATCTCATAGGTCAAGTTCCTCCTTTGCTGAAAACAGGAAACGCGCTGCTGCCATCAAATTGACGAAAACGATTTAGGAAACAGAGCGCCCGTTCAGGAGAACGATTTCGCTACCCTAAGAATAGTCGATTCCCGCACGAAATGCAAGGGGGTTCATGAAATATACAACAGCCCAAAGCCGAACCGGCGGAAGATCGGTCTTGTCGGAATTTGTAACTTTTTTGACATACAATGGACATTTTTTCTCCTGAAGCGGCGGGATGCACAAAAGAAACGCGGAAGTTCCTGCGCCAAAACCGCACCGCACGAAAGAAACGAAGCACCCAAAACCCCATTCTAAAGTAATTATAGCATCGGGAAAACGTTCCGGAGAAGCTCGAAACGCGAAGCGAAATTTCATTCGAAAAATGACGAAATGTAACGAAAACGAAGCAGAATGCCTAATTTGGACCGGCTGAAATCGAACAGACTGCCAAAAAGCCGTGATTCATCATAAAACTTTTGCTTTTGCGCTTGATTTTTCGTGCGAAATGCGCTATATTGAAGCTGCGAAAACGATTTAGGATTCGTTCCAGAGAAACCGGGTCTGTGAGAGGAGGGCGACGAGATGTCATCCCTGAAAGATCTGGCGCAGGAGTGCGGAGTCTCGGTGGCGACGGTGAGCAAAGCGCTCAACGGTCAGCCCGATATCTCCGATGCCACCCGCGCCCGGGTCCGGGAAGCGGCCCGCCGGATGGGGTATGTCCCCAACATGGCAGCCCGCTCCATGAAGACCAATCGTACTTATAATATCGGCGTCCTGTTCGTGGACGAACAGCAGAGCGGTCTGGCGCACGAATATTTTTCCGCCGTGCTGGACAGCTTCAAGGTCCGGGTCGAACAGCTGGGCTACGATATTACCTTTATCAACCGAAACCTCGGCGGCAGGACGATGACCTACTTGGAACATTGTCATTACCGCGGGGTGGACGGAGCCGTGATCGCCTGTGTGGATTTCACCGATCCGCAGGTGGTGGAGCTGGTGAACAGCGATGTTCCGGTGGTCACCATCGATCATGTGTTCAACAACCGGATGGCCGTCCTTTCCGATAACATCAGCGGCCTTTCGGCGCTGGTCCGATACGCTTACGCAAACGGACACCGGCGCATCGCCTACATCCACGGCGAACGGACCGCGGTGACCGAAAATCGTCTGGCAGGATTCTACAAGACCTGCGACGAACTTGGGCTGGATGTTCCGGATGCCTATGTGCGGGACGGCGTGTTCCACGATGCCGCCCGCTGTGCCGAAGAGACACGGGCGCTGCTGGCTCTGCCGCAGCGGCCCACCTGCATCATCTTCCCCGATGACTTCTCCGCGATGGGCGGCTACAGCGCCATCGACGAAGCGGGGCTTCGCATCCCGGAGGACATCTCGGTGATGGGCTACGATGGCATTTATCTTTCGCGGGTCATGCGGCCAAAGCTCGTGACCTACCAGCAGAACACCAAGATGCTGGGCCGGACCGCTGCCGATAAGCTGGTCCAGATGATCGAGCATCCGCGTGTGACGCTGGCCGAACAGATCCCTGTGACCGGAAAGCTGCTGGATGGCGGCTCGGTGCGGCGGGTCCCCTGATATCGTCTGAAAAGCTCTGGGCGTTCCGGAGTTTTGGATAGGACTTATTTGAAACGAAAACCATTGAAGGAGGTTTTTTATTATGAGAAAGATTTCGCGTCGTAATTTCCTGCTGGCTTCTGGTGCAGTCGCAGTAACCGCAGCTCTCTCTGCATGTGGCGGCAGTTCTTCGTCTACTGCAAGCTCTACTGCTTCCTCCACCGCAGCTTCCTCTGCCGCTTCGGCAGAGCCGGCCGCTCAGGGCAAGGTCCTGAACATCTGGTGCTGGAACGATGAATTCCAGAGCCGCTTCAACGATTACTATCCCGAAGTCAAGGAGATCGCAGCCGATAAGTCCACCACCACCCTGAAGGATGGCACGACCGTGAAGTGGACCATCAACGCGAATGAGAACAACAACTACCAGAACAAGCTGGATGAGGCTCTGCTGAGCCAGGATTCCGCCGCCGATGACGACAAGATCGACATCTTCCTGATCGAGGCTGACTACGCCCTGAAGTATGTGGATTCCGATTACGTTCTGGATGTCAAGAAGGATATCGGCCTGACCGATTCCGATCTGGCAGGTCAGTATCAGTACACCAAGGATATCGTTACCGTCGATGGCAGCCAGCGCGGCACGACCTGGCAGGCAACTCCGGGCCTGTTCGCATACCGCCGCAGCATCGCCAAGGAAGTTCTGGGGACCGATGATCCCACAGAAGTGCAGAGCTATCTGTCCGACTGGGATAAGTTCAACGATGTCGCCGCACAGGCAGCTGCCAAGGGCTACAAGATGCTGTCCGGCTTCGACGATGCATACCGCACCTTCTCCAACAACGTGTCGGCTCCGTGGGTCAGCGGCACGACCGTGACCGTCGATGAGAACCTGATGAAGTGGGTCGATCAGACCAAGGAATACACCGACAAGGGCTACAACAATAAGTCCAGCCTGTGGGATTCTCAGTGGGCATCCGATCAGGGCCCCACCGGCAAGGTCTTTGGCTTCTTCTACTCCACTTGGGGCATCAACTTCACCCTGCTGGGCAACTCGCTCGAGACGCCTACCTCTGAGGGCGGCAAGGAAGAAGTCGGCAACGGCATCTACGGCGATTACGCAGTCTGCGAAGGCCCTCAGCCGTATTACTGGGGCGGCACTTGGATCTGCGGCGCAGCCGGTAGCGACAACCTCGACACCATTAAAGATGTCATGCAGAAGCTGACCTGCGACGAAGCCATCATGAAGCAGATCACGCTGGATACGCAGGACTACACCAACAACGAGAAGGCCATGGAAGAGATCGCCAACAGCGATTACAGCTCCGACTTCCTCGGCGGCCAGAACCATATCGCGCTGTTTGCAGAGGCCGCAAAGAAGATCGATATGTCCAACGCTGGTCCGTACGATCAGGGCCTGAACGAGAGCTTCCAGACGGCATTCAAGGATTACTTCACCGGCAACGTGGACGAGGACACCGCAAAGGCGAACTTCGAGACCGCCATCAAGGAGAAGTATCCTGAGCTGACCGACGTCGTCTGGCCCGCATAAGGCAGACAGACGCACACACAGCTGAAATAAAGGGGGCGGGCCGGACGCTGATCCCGCCCGCCCTCTTCTTTTCCTGAAACCACCCGTCAGGAGGCAGTCACATGGGAGACAAAACAAAAAAGAAAGGGTCGATCAGCTACGCGAAATGGGGTTATATCTTCATCGCACCATTCTTTATCATCTTCGCGGTATTCCAGCTGATCCCTTTGGCATCGACCATTTATTACAGCTTTTTTGAGTATTACCGCAGCGGCCTGAAGATCATCGGACCCAACTTTGTGGGCCTGAAGAATTACATCACCCTGTTCGCGACCGATCTGCCGAAATATTTCGGCAACACCCTGCTGCTCTGGATCATCGGATTCATCCCGCAGATCGCGATCTCTCTGCTGCTGGCGGCATGGTTCACCGACCTTCGCCTGAAGCTGAAAGGCCAGACCTTCTTTAAGACGGTCATCTATATGCCCAACCTGATCATGGCGTCGGCGTTTGCAATGCTGTTCTTCGCCCTGTTCTCGGACAACGGCCCGGTCAATGCAGCTTTGGTGGGCATGGGCATCCTCAAACAGCCGTTCAGCTTCCTGAACACCGTCTGGGGCAACCGCGGCCTGATCGGCCTGATGAACTTCCTGATGTGGTTCGGCAACACCACCATCATGC
Source organism: uncultured Faecalibacterium sp. (assembly GCA_900551435.1). Taxonomy (GTDB): domain Bacteria; phylum Bacillota; class Clostridia; order Oscillospirales; family Ruminococcaceae; genus Faecalibacterium. Next base: position 3,050 of record URVW01000082.1, on the reverse strand, counting down.
TGATGGCCGCCATCATGGGCGTGGACCCCACGCTGTATGAAGCCGCCGAGCTGGATGGCTGCACCCCGAACCAGATGTTCTGGAAGATCACCATCCCCCTGATCCGTCCTATCCTCGTTTACGTCATGATCACCTCGATGATCGGCGGTCTGCAGATGTTCGATGTGCCGCAGATCCTGACCAACGGCAAGGGCGGCCCGGACCGCACCTCCACTACGATGATCATGTACCTGAACAACCACTTGTTCAGCAAGAACTACGGCATGGCCGGTGCAGTCTCTGTGGTGCTGTTCCTCGTCTGTGCAGTCCTCTGCGTGGTCGTCTACATTGGCCTGACCAAAGAGGACGACGGCCTGAGCAAGGCCGAGCGCAAGGCTTTGAAGGGAGGAAAGAAGTAATGGCTCACACTGTGAAAACAAAGTCCGAAAAGGCAACGCTGGCGGCCCGCCGTGCATGGTGCTATCTGGTTCTGGTCGTTCTGAGCTTTCTGTGCCTGTTCTTCTTCTATGTGCTGGTCATCAACTCGACCCGGACGCACTTCGAGATCCAGAAGGGCTTCTCGCTGCTGCCCGGTAAATCCCTGATGACCAACCTGAAAAATGTCCTGTCCGATGCCAATATCCCGGTCCTGACTGGTGTGCGGAACAGCCTGATCGTGTCGGCCTGTTCGGCAGCGCTGAGCGTTTACTTCTCGGCCCTGACTGCTTACGGCATCTACGCCTATCACTTCAAGTTCAAGAAGGCCGCGTTCGCCATCATCCTGCTCATCATGACCATGCCGACGCAGGTCTCGGCGCTGGGCTTTCTGCAGCTCGTCACCAAGATGGGCCTGAAGAACTCCTTCATCCCGCTCATTGTTCCCAGCATTGCCGCACCCGCCGTGTTCTTCTTCATGAAGCAGTACCTCGATGCCAGCCTTCCGATGGAGATCGTCGAAGCGGCCCGCATCGACGGCGCGGGCGAGTTCTACACCTTTAATAAGATCGTGCTTCCCATCATGAAGCCGGCACTGGCCGTTCAGGCCATCTTCTCCTTCGTCAGCAGCTGGAACAACTACTTCATCCCGGCGCTGGTGCTGGATACCGCCGACAAAAAGACGCTGCCCATCCTGATCGCACAGCTGCGCAGCGCGGACTTCCTCAAGTTCGATATGGGCAAGGTCTACATGATGGTCGCCATCGCCATCCTGCCGGTCATCGTGGTCTATCTGCTGCTGTCGAAGTTCATCGTTCGCGGCGTGGCCCTTGGCGGCGTCAAAGGATAAAGAAATTTCCGTTCTCCTTCAATTCATATGGTATCCGGCCCGGGGCGTTCTGCTCCGGGCCGGATGCTTTTTTTCGGATTTACAAACCCGGACCGCTGTAGTATAATAAAGCAAATAATGGTTGGCCATTCCCTGCGGGGCGGGGAGTGGCCGATGTCATCTTACAGGAACTCAGGAGGGATGCGTTTGTTGGTCCATCTCATCGAATCGGTCTATGGTATGCTCTGGGGCGATCTGTTTGTGCTTCCGGTGGGCGGGGGCATCGGCATTTCGCTGATGGTCATTCTGCTGCTGACGGCGGGCGTGTTTTTCACGCTGAAAACGCGGCTGCTGCCCGTGCGGCTGTTCCGGGATATGATCTCGGCGGTCTGCGAAAAAAACCAGAGCAAGGATAGCTTGTCCTCGTTCCAGACCCTGATCGTCTCCACGGCCACCCGCGTGGGCATGGGCAATCTGGTGGGCGTCGTGGCAGCGGTGTCTGCGGGCGGCGCAGGAGCGGTGTTCTGGATGTGGGTCACGGCCCTGCTGGGCGCATCGACCTCCTTTGTGGAATCCACGCTGGCGCAGAAATACAAACAGCCGGACCCGCTTTACGGAGGCCAGCGCGGCGGTCCGGCCTATTATATCCATGTGCTGGCTGAGCGCAAGCGAGGCAAAAAACTGCGCCGCTCGGTCATTGCGGTGCTGTTTGCGCTGTCGGGCCTGATCTGCTGGTGCGGCATCAGTCAGGTCATCAGCAACTCGGTCAGCTCGGCGTTCCAGAATGCGTTCCAGATCCCGCCCATCGTGACAACGGTGATCCTTGTGGCGATCTCGGTGGTCATCGTTCTGCGCAAGGATGCCACTGTGAAAAGTCTGGACGTCATCGTGCCGGTCATGGCGGTCTGCTATTTTGTGATGACCCTGTTCGTCATCGCGACCAACTTCCGCTTGCTCCCGGCGGTGTTCGGGCGCATCTTCTCGGAGGCCTTTGGGCTGCGGCAGGTGGCGGCGGGCGGCTTTGGCGCGGTCCTGATGAACGGAATCAAGCGCGGCCTGTTCTCCAATGAGGCGGGCAGCGGCTCGGCCCCCTGCGCGGCCGCAGCGGCTTCCTGCGATGACCCGGTCAAGATGGGCTTGGTTCAAGCGCTGGGCGTTTTGATCGATACCGTTGTCATTTGCAGCTGTACGGCCTTTGTGATGCTCCTCGCCCCGGAATCCGTCACCGCCGACCTGACCGGCATGGACCTGCTGCAAGCAGCCGTGCAGTACCATCTGGGGAGTTTTGGCGTGGTGTTCATCGCGGTCACGCTGGCGCTGTTCAGCTTCTCGACGTTTATTGGAATTTTGTTCTATGCCCGCTCCAACGTAGCGTATCTGTTCGGCGACCGCTGGCTCTGGCAGACCCTTTATAAGGTGCTGGCGCTGGGAATGCTTCTGGTGGGCGGCGTTCAGGCCTACACCGTGGTGTGGGACCTCGGCGATGTGGGCATCGGCCTGATGACGATCTTTAATCTGATCGCACTTTATCCGCTTTCCGGAGAAGCTATCGACGCGCTGAAGGAATACGAGCGCCGGAAGCACCTTGAACCGTAAGATCAGCTTTTTTGAAATCCTGCGCTGCAGCGGAAAAACTTCCGGCTCTGCGGTGCGGGATTTCTTTTTTGACAAAAAATTCGGAAAAATAGTTGACAAAACCGCTTTTGTCTGATAAAATAAACGAGTCGTCCGGCAACGGACGTGAACAGAATCTGGGCGTGTTCCCGAGTGGCCAATGGGGACAGACTGTAAATCTGCTGCTTTTCAG
>URVW01000081.1 GCA_900551435.1 uncultured Faecalibacterium sp. | reverse complement strand
CCGCACACGTTGAGATGATGGGTCTGATCGGCATGGGCAACAACCCCATGGTCGGTGCTACCGTCGCTTGCGCTGTTGCTGCTGCTCAGGCAAACGCATAAGCTCCTTTTTCCAAAGCGTTTCTGCGGCCCCCGGAGGCTTTTCCGGGAGCCGCTTTTTTTGTCTTTTGCAGGAAAAAAGTGAGGGAATTTAATATTTTTGTTAAAAAATTGGTGAAATAAAATTTGGACGCTTGTGCAAGCTGAAAAAATGCGATACACTACAGGTAACAGAACCTGACGGGAGGGCGTGTGCGCTCCCGGACGACATAGGGAGGAATCTGGAAAATGAACTGGAACAAGAAGAAGGACACCCCGGAAGCATCCGAAGCGCCCGCCAAGGAAAAGGGCACGTTCTGGAAGAAGAACTGGAAGTGGCTGGTCCCGGTGGCGTGCGTCGCCATCGCGGGCGGTGCGTTCCTGCTGTGGCCCAAACAGGCGAAACAGGCCAGCGTGGACACCAGCTATGTGGAGGCCGCGCCGGAACGGCGGGACGTCTCCAACACCTTCAGCGGCACGGGCACACTGAACCCGGCCAATACCTACACGGTGAAGTCGCTGGTGGCGGGCAAGGTCCTGACCGGCGAGCTGAACGAGGGCGATGTGGTGGAGGAAAATACGGTCCTCTACACCATCGACAGCTCGGACGCTTCCACCAACTACGAAAAGGCCGCCATCGCGATGCAGCAGGCCCAGCGCAGCTATGATAAGGTCGTGGACCGGCAGTATGTGCGGGCCGAAGTCGCGGGCACGGTCAGCGTGCTCAAGGTGGCCAAGGGCGACGAGGTGACCAGCGGACAGGAAGTGGCCATCGTCCGCGATAACTCCAAGATGCTGCTGACGCTGGAATTTCCGGCCGCAGATGCCGCAAATTTCGTGGTGGGACAGAACGCCGACGTGACGCTGGACGGCACGTTTGAGCAGCTGACCGGCACGGTGACTTCTGTGACCGGCACGGATGCGCTGAGCACCGGCAACCTGCTGACCCGCACCGTGGTCATCACGGTCCGGAACGCGGGCGGTCTGACCATCGCACAGGCCGCATCGGCGACCATCAACGGCATCAGCTCCATCGGCTCGGCGACCTTTGCCTATCAGGCCGAGCGCACCCTGACTGCACAGGCGTCCGGCACGGTGACGTCCATCAACGTGCAGGAAGGCTCTGAGGTGGCAAAGGATGATATCATCCTCGAGCTTTCGGGCGACGACCTGAACGAATCCATCCAGTCAGCGTCCGAGTCCCTGCGCAGCGCGCAGATCTCGCTGCAGAACCTGCAGGACGCCATGGAGAACTACACCATCACCGCACCTATCAGCGGCACGGTCATCGAGCGGGACGCCAAGGCGGGCGACGCCGTGAAATCGGGCGATACCCTCTGCACCCTGTATGACCTGAGCTATCTGGAAATGAACATCAACGTGGACGAACTGCAGATCAGCTCCATCTCGGTGGGCCAGCGGGTCAAGATCACGGCGGATGCCATCGAGGACCAGACCTATGACGGCGTGGTGACCCGCGTTTCCATGAAGGGCACGTCCAACGGCGGCACGACGACTTACCCCGTCACCATCCGCATCGATGAGACGGACGGTCTGCGCCCGGGCATGAACGCCAACGCCGAGATCGTCGTGGCCGAGGCCGTCAACGCTCTGGCCGTGCCGAATGCGGCGGTCCAGCGCGGCGGTTATGTGCTGGTGACGCAGGATTCGCCCAGCGCCGCCAACGCCGAGCAGGGCATGGACGCCCCGGACGGCTTCGTGTATGTGTCCGTCAAGACCGGCGTCAGCGATGACAACTACACCCAGATCGTCAGCGGCATTCAGGAAGGCGACACCGTGGGCTACGATCCCAGCTCGGTCAGCAGCGACAGCTTCTATGACGACGGCAGCAACGGCAGCGGGATGATGATTTTCTGACACGGGAGGAATCAATGAGCGCTCTGATCGAGTTTGAGGAGGTCTGCAAGTATTACCAGATGGGCGACACCACGGTAAAGGCCGCAGATCATATCTCTATGAAAATTGAAAAAGGCGAGTTCGTTGCCATCGTCGGCCAGTCGGGTTCGGGCAAATCGACCTGCATGAACATCATCGGCTGTCTGGATGTGCCCACCCACGGGACCTACCGGCTGAACGGCAAAGATGTGGGCAAGATGAACCGCAACGAGCTGGCATCCATCCGCAACGAGATGCTGGGCTTCATCTTCCAGCAGTACAACCTGCTGCCGAAGCTGAACCTGCTGGAGAACGTTGAGGTCCCGCTGGTCTATGCGGGCATCCCCCGCGCCGAACGCCACCGCCGCGCCCGCGAGGTGCTGGAGCAGGTGGGGCTGGGCGACAAGATCAAGAACAAACCCAACCAGCTCTCCGGCGGTCAGCAGCAGCGTGTGTCCATCGCGCGGGCGCTGGTGCGCAACCCGGCGGTCATTCTGGCCGACGAGCCGACCGGTGCGCTGGACTCGCACACCGGCCGCGAGGTGCTGGGGATGCTGCAGCAGATGCACGAAGAGGGCCACACCGTGGTGCTCATCACCCACGACAACTCCATCGCCGTTCAGGCTGAACGCATCATCCGCTTGGAGGATGGTCAGGTCGTCTACGACGGCGACTCCCGCGCCCCGGAGGCCATCGTGCAGCCGACCCTTCTTCCGGTGGAACCGGAACAGAATGAGAAAAAGGAGGCGGGCGCATGATCGTTGAAACGTTCCGGCAAGCCATCCAGAACGTCTGGAGCAACAAACTGCGTACCTTTTTGACCATGCTGGGCATCATCATCGGCGTCATGGCGGTCATCGTCATCGTCGGTCTGGGCAACGGCATGACCAAGAGCATGCGCGACAGTTTTTCGGCACTGGGCACGAACACCCTGAATGTGAACATCTGGGGCTACGGCTCCCGCACCGTCTCGGTGGAGGACGTGTACAACATCGTGGACAAGAACCCCGACCTGCTGAAGGGCGTCTCGCCGCAGATCGACTTCGGCAACAACACCCCCAAGGTGGGGACCACGACCTACCGTTACAGCGCCGTTTTGGGCGTGGATGAAAACTTTACCAGCATGAAGAACTACACCGTCGCCAAGGGGCGCGGTCTGCAGTACATGGATATGAAGGACCACAAACAGGTCTGCGTCATCGGCGATTACCTCAACCGCGTGGCTTTCAGCGGACGGGGCGTGGGCCAGACCATCAAGATGGGCGCCTATAAGTTCCGCATCGTGGGCGTGCTGGCGGCCAAGGTGAATGACACTTCGATGCAGCAGGGCACGGACGATGACTGCATCTACCTGCCCTACACCACGGCCATGCGCCTGTCCAATACGGCCATGGCCAAGAACTACATCGCCATCATGACCGACGAGAACAAGGCCAACGAGGCCAAAACGGCCATGGAATCCGGCCTGTACGACCTGTTCAAGAGCGATAACGCCTATTACGTCTACAGCGCCAGCGAGTGGCTGGAAGAGATGAACAACATGATCAACATGGTCATCATCATCCTCACCGGCATCGCCAGCATCTCGCTGCTGGTGGGCGGCATCGGCATCATGAACATCATGCTCGTGTCGGTGACCGAGCGCACCCGCGAGATCGGCATCCGAAAAGCTTTGGGCGCAAAGGAGCGGACCATCCTGTCGCAGTTCGTGGTCGAAGCCGCGACCACTTCCGCGCTGGGCGGTGTGCTGGGCATCGTGCTGGGCTATATCGTCTCGATGGCGGCCAACCGCATCCTGCCGATGCTCTCCACCGACATCGATGTCACGGTCAGCCCGTCGTTCAACTCCATCGCCGTCGCATTTGGCATCTCGGTGGGCATCGGCGTGCTGTTCGGCTATCTGCCGGCCAAGCGCGCGGCACGGCTCAACCCCATCGAAGCCCTGCGGTATGATTAAAAGGAGATCATTATGAAAAAACGTCTGATCGCATTCCTGCTGGCGGTCAGCATCGCGGTGTCGATGCTGGCAGTTCCAGTTTCGGCAGCCGGGAACGCCAACACGGCGGTCCAGCTGTCCATCACCCTGAACGGCATGGACCCGTCGCAGACCGGCGCACTGAACGCCGTGGTCACCCGCGGCGCTCTGGCCCGGATGCTGGTGGCCTATTCGTCCTTCCGGGAGAGCGTCGGCTCGCAGGGGACCGTCGGGACCCTGTACACGGACCTGCCCGGGACTTCCGCCTATGCGCCCTATGTCCGCATCGCGGTGCAGCAGGGCTGGATGAGCGGCTACACGGACGGCAGCTTCCGTCCTGACAACGCCGTGACGCTGGAAGAAGCCGCAACGGCGGTGCTCAAGCTGCTGGGCTATAAGATGACCGACCTGAGCGGTTCCTTCCCCAGCGCCCAGCTGAACAAGGCCAGTGAGCTGGGTCTGCGCAACCAGCTGGACCGCCAGCAGGGCGAGGTCATGAACTATGAGGACTGCGCCATCCTGTTCTACAACGCCCTGACCGCCAGCACGGCCAGCGGCGGGACCTACGGCACGTCGCTGGGCTTTACCGTTTCGAACGGTCAGGTGGACACCTCCAGCGTCATGCTGAGCAGCCTGAAAGGCCCCTTCATCGCGGAGGACGGCACGCAGCTGCCCTTCACGCCGGTCAGCGTCTACCGCAACGATAAGGCGTCTGCTTCCGCAGAGCTGAACAAGTACGATGTCTATTACTACAGCGAGAGTCTGCAGACCCTGTGGGTCTACACCCGCCGTGCTGCGGGCCGGATCACGGCCGTCTCGCCCAGCGCCAGCGCGCCCACCTCGGTGACCGTGGCGGGCAGCACCTACACACTGGGGTCCTCGGCGGTGGCGGCACAGGTGTCGTCCCTGAACGGCGGCGGCGTGGGTCAGGTCGTGACCCTGCTGCTGGGCATGAACAACGAGGCCGCCGGCATCGTGACCGGCGAGGAAGCCGACAGCGTATTCTACGGCGTCGTCCAGTCCTCATCCCGCAGCCTTGTGGAAGAGAACGGCGCGGACGTTCTGCAGAAAGTCTCGGTCCTCTGTACCGACGGCATCGCCCGCACGGTCAACGTGGACAAAAGCCTGAACTTCCCGGCGGGCTGGCTGGTGGAGATCAAGGTCGGCACGGACGGTGAGAGCGTCGAGCGGGTCAGCAGCCGCTCAGTCAGCGGGACCATCAACGAAACGGCAACGGCTCTGGGCGAAACAGCACTGGCCGATGATGTCGAGATTCTGGATACAACATCGGAGGGTGTGGCTGGGACAGTTCGTCCCAGCCGCCTATCGGGGGTAAACCTGAGCAGCTCCGATGTCCGCTATTATACCGTCAATGAGAACGGCCAGATCGACCGGATCATCCTGAACGATGTCACCGGCGACCTGTGGAAGTACGGCGTTCTGGACGACGTGAAGAATCTGGCGGCGAACTACTCCTCGCTGACCGGCTTCATTTCCAGCTTCAAGACCAGCGACGACGCCAGCAGCTCGACCACGACCGGCACGACCACCGGGACCACCACGGGCACGACGACCGATTCCACCACCACGACCGTCATCGGGCAGGTGTCGAACCTGCTGGTCCCCACCACCAGCGAGATCCTGTGGGGCATCGTCTCGGGCGATATCCTGAGCACCTCGTGGCAGAAGCTGACCAGCAACACCGGTTCGCTGCTGAGTCTGGGCTTCAAGCAGGTGGCCGAGATCACCGGCACGCCCCTGAAGCAGATCTTGAACTTCGTGGGCGGCGGCGCGACCTATATCTGCTACGTCAACGGCTCCCAGACCAGCTTCAGCACGGCTATCAAGTATCCGGTCATCGCGGGCGGCATCGCGGCCCGTCAGGAGACGACCGGTTCCATCAAAATGATGGTCCAGCTGATGCCGCTGAAGATCGACCGCGTGGGCGCGGCGTCGGTGCTGTCCGGCGATACCCGCTATGAGATGGCGGACGATGTGCAGGTCTATCTGTGGTACAAGGGCCAGTATTATCCCACCAAGCTGGCGTCGGTCAACACCGAGGAGTACAAGCTCACCGGCTGGTACGACAACTTTGGCTGCACGGCGGGCAAAAAGGTGCGCATCATTATCGCCGTCAAGAACGATTGACAGCGTTGAGATCAGGCGGCGTGAGCCGCATTCTGCGGCAGCCGCGCGGGGCATGTTACCCACGCCGCTGCCCTTTTTGCAATCGGGTGCTGGGGACGGTCCGCCGCTGTCCGGACTGCATCGAGCCGCTGGAAGTGCTCCGCCGCAAGCCCACGATGCGTCTGCGGAATGGAGCGCACTATCTGGGACGGCTGACCGGAGCCGCCGCACCGTTCCGGTACGAGGGCTGTGTCCGGCGGGCCGTCCTCCGCGCCAAATATGCGGCGGCCCCGTGGACGGCGTCCGAACTGGGCGTGGAGATGGCGGAGCTGCTGTTCGGCAGCAAGGTCCGGATGGACGGCTTTGAGCCTGTGCCGGAGCCGGTCCCCGGACTGGACCGCAGCTTCGATGCCGTGGTCCCGGTCCCGGCGTCCAACAAACTGCGCGGCTACAACGTCCCGGAACGGATGGCGCGGCCCATCGCCCGCGCGGTGGGCGTCCCGCTGGACCCAAAGGCGCTTGCCCGCGCCCGCACGACGCCACGGCAGGAAGAGCTTTCGATGGAAGAACGGCTGGTCAACGTGGCCGGTGCGTTCGGTGTCCCGGACCCGGAACGGATCGAAGGAAAACGACTGCTGCTGGTCGATGACGTCATCACCACCGGTGCGACCGTGACCGCCTGTGCACAGGCGCTTCTCGATGCGGGCGCAGAGAGCGTCTTTGCCGTCGCGCTGGCCGCCGTGGAATTTGACGCCCCACCCGAGCGCACCACGGGCATCGCGGAAAATTCCGAGGAAGAAATTTGAAAAAAGTGCTTGACAAAACAGCCTCTCTCGGGTATACTAAATGAGCTGTGAGCGATGACCGCTTACAGATATCCGGGTGTAGCGCAGTTTTGGTAGCGCGCTTGAATGGGGTTCAAGAGGCCGTGAGTTCGATTCTCGCCACTCGGACCAAACAAAAATAATCCGAACTTGTTTCCGATAGGAGATGGGTTCGGATTATTTGTTTTCTTCGGAAAATTAGCGTTTGCGAAGCAATGAAAGCCCCAGTGGGGCTTTTAAGCGACGGAACGGTCTGCGTTAGCAGATGGAGGGGCTTTGCCCCGACAAGTTCCATGCAGGTGTCCGTGGAAGATGAAATCCGAAATCATAGATTGACCGATGTAAGGTAAGACGAGGTTAAAGAAAGATAATGAGTAGAAGAAAAGCTGTATTTTTAGGAAATGGATTTACAAGGGCGTTGGTTGGGAATGTGCCAGCATGGGGACAGCTGATTGGCTGTTTTGATTTTTCAGATAAGGTTCAAAAGGCTATTCCGTATACATTTCAATATGAAATGAATTATCTCGGTAAACATGAGTTGGATGAGGAAACATTAAAAAGCAAAATTTGTAGAGAGCTTCCAGACTTTGATAAGGTTGAATTAAAAGATGCATCAAAAAATTTTTTGGGGTTTTTAGATGAAAATGAGATAACAGATATTTTGACAACGAATTACGATGGACTTGTAGAGCATCTGCTACTATTACAGAATGCTAAACTTATTTCCCAGAACAATTCCGAAAAGATTTATAGTATTCGCAGAAATTATGTTTACGAGTACAACAAAAAATCGATCACGCTTTGGAAAGTTCATGGAGATGCGGTGGCACCTAAAAGTGTAATGTTGGGTCTGGATCACTATTGCGGTGCAATTAGCAAAATGGATGATTTCATTAAGCATGGAAGACTTGGTGGAAAAACGACTGATAATCCAATGGAAATGAAATTCCCTAATAAGACACAATCAGATATAACCCAAAAGAAAATTGCAACAGTTCAATTTCAGACGTGGGTTGATTTGTTTTTTGCAGGAACGGTTTATTTTATTGGTTTTGGCCTTGATTTTTCGGAAACTGATATATGGTGGCTCTTAAATAAGCGTACTAGATTCAAAGAAAAGCTAGAGATTTCAAATGAGATTTTCTTCTATGCTCCCCAACAGCAGAAAGCAGAAACAGAAGAAGATGTAGCAAAAGAAAAGGCAAAAGAAAAGGTACTAGAATCGTTTGGTGTTCAATATCAGAGTATTTCGTATGAATTTAGAGAGAATTCGGCGAATCCAGAGTATCTGTTGGATATTTATGAAATGATTTCACAGCAAAGCGGATGCTAACGAACAAAAAACAGGGTGCGCCCCTGAATAGGACGCACCCTGCCAAAGACCACAGACAATAGCGATATGAGCCTGTCAGAAAATTCTTCAAAGCTCGCTGCACTGCCCAGAACATCCGTAATCTGACGCCGCAGAATTTCTTTTGCGGTTTCAAACTTCTTTTCTTTAGGCTGCTGTCCGGCTGCAATCAAGGCTGCATTTTTACGGTCAAGTTTCAGCTGACCGCGCCGCTTTGCCCAATACTCTGCTTCGCTCACACGCTCTTTCGAGCCGTTAAGCAAATCAAGCTGATGCAATTTTGCATCCATACTTGCCTTTGGTGAAACGCATTGCCAGTTCGTAGCCCACCTTGTTGGCTTC
>URVW01000080.1 GCA_900551435.1 uncultured Faecalibacterium sp. | reverse complement strand
CACCGCCGTCGTAGACGCTGGCGTTTGCCTGTGCCTCCACCAGATTCACGATGGCATCCCGGTGTGCCAGCGAGTAGTTGATGCCATCATGCCCCTGTGCGATGCCATCGCACATATCGGTTGCAAAGTAACGTGCCGCCTTGCCGCCGTTTTCATTGACGGCCTGTACCGCTTCCTTTACAAACTGATCCAGATGCGCGCTGCCGGGGTGGCTGTCACCAAAGGTGCTCTCCACCATGATCTGCGGCTTGGCAAGGTCTTCGACCTTCCATCCCATGCCCATCTTCAGCGGGTCATTTTCCGGTGCCAGTGTGCGGACTTCCTGTGAACGCAGCTCCATAATTCTTACCTCCAAAATGCTCTCTCGTTTTGTCCTTTATCCGTCGGACATCTTATGGCTTTATTGTAATCCGGCAGATGTCTCTTTGCAAGTTGTCACCGATACGTCCCACTATCTGCTCAAAAAGTCTGGGATACATCTAGCATTTCGTCCAATTTTCCGGGATACATCATCCAAAACACTCCTTTCCAGCGTTTTTTGCCCAATTCGCCCCAAAAAGTCATCAGATGACTTTGGCAATAAAAAGCCCTGCACAGATTTTTCCGTGCAGGGTGTTCTGTTACTTCACGAATTGGGCCATCCCAACCGTCCCGTCGTCCGGGTCTTCGCCGTCATAGACCTTTTTGATATAGGTCCGGTTGAAGTTCAGGTGCATCACCATGGCCGACTTCGCCCCGATGGGGTCATGGTTTGCAATCGCTTCCACGATCATCCGATGGGTCATGATCGTCTCATCGATGAGCTTTTTATGGGTGACGTTCACGAACATCATAACAGCGGTATCAATAATGGGAATCAGCTGCTCCACCACCAGATTCTTGCTGCTCTCGGCAATGCAGGTGTGAAACGCAATGTCATCTTCAATGTAGCGGTCGCCGTCGTGAATCTTGGCCTCCACCCGCTCGCACAGCCGCCGCAGACGCTCAATGTCCTCGTCCGTCGCGTTCTGCGCCGCCATCTCTGCAATGCCCGGTTCCAGCAAAAGGCGGAGGTTCACTAAATCGAGCGCCAGCTGGTTCTTATCCTTCACGGAGCGCAGGCCCAGAGGGTCGGACAGGCCCTTGGTCGTCGTTACCACATAAGTGCCTGACCCGCGCCTCACCTCCACAATGCCCTTGCTGGACAGCAGCTTGACCGCCTCCCGGATGGTACTGCGGCCTACCCCAAACTTTTCGCCCAGCTCGAACTCGTTCGGCAGTTTTGCACCCGGTTCAATGGGGGTATCCAGAATATAATGATAAATTTGATCCTCGACCTGCTCGGCCAGAAGTTTGTTTTTCAAGTGTGAAAACTCACTCATATCCATTCCCCGCTTTTGAGAAATTTTCCCTTCATTTTCCGGTTTCCTTTTTGATTTTCGGATGGACACTCACTTTGCTCAACCCGCAAACCACTTCAATATGCTCGCTGTTCGGGAACATATCGACCGGCGTGAAGCTCTCGGCGCGGTAGCCTTTTTTCGTCAGAAGGGCGAGGTCGCGGGCCATCGTCTCGGGGTTGCAGCTGACATAGACCACCCGCTTGGGGGCCATGCGGACAACGCTCTCGATAAACTGCGGGGTCGAGCCTTCGCGGGGCGGGTCCATGAAGATGACATCGGCCCGCTCTCCGGCGGCGGCCGCCTCGCTGATCCACGCGGTGGCGTCGGCGGAGAAGAAGCGGGCATTCTTCACGCCGTTGTGCTTGGCGTTGCCGATGGCGTCCCGGACGGCGTCGCGGTTCAGCTCTACGCCCACCACCTGCTTTGCCTTGCCAGCGGCGGTCAGGCCGATGGTCCCGATGCCGCAGTAGGCATCCAGAACGACTTCCTTTCCGGTCAACTGAGCGGCATCCACGGCCAGCCCATACAGCACCGCCGTCTGGACCGGGTTCACCTGATAGAAACTGCGGGGGCTGAGGGCATACGTCTTGCCGCAAAGCTCGTCCAGAATGAATCCCTTTCCGTAAAGGACCTTTTCCTGTTCGCCCAGCACAACGCTGGTCCGGCGGGGGTTGAAGTTCTGCACGATGGTCGTGACCGGGACATGCCGCTTTTCCGCTTCGGCCAGCAGGGCGCGGACGAAATTCTTTGCTCCCGGCAGGACGGGTTGGGCCGTGACGAGGACCACCATCACCTGTCCGGTCGCCACGCCCCGGCGCAGCAGACAGTGCCGGAGCAGTCCGGTCCCCTTGTCCTCGTTGTAGGGCTGATACCGGCAGGACGATGCCGCCGCACGGACGGCGTCCAGCACCGTATCCAACACCTCATCTTCCAGCAGACAGTGCTCTACCGGGAGCACCTTGTGGGTCCCGGCGGCGTAGATGCCGGAGGTGAGTTTTCCACCAGCCCCGGCGGCAAAGGTGGAGATCACCTTATTGCGGTAGTGATACGGCTCCTTCATGCCGCGGATGGCGTTCACCGGGCCGTACTTGCCCAGCAGAGCGCGGACTTTCTTTTCCTTGTAGGCCAGCTGTTCGGCATAGTCCATTTCCAGCAGCGGACAGCCGCCGCAGTTCTTCGCGCGATTTTTGCAGTTCATTGAATGCTCCTAACTCTCTTCATTTTCCGGAAACCTCTCCGTCTCGCATTCGCTCGACAGGCTCCCTTTCACCCATACGGGTCATACAGATCATATTCTTCGGCTTCGGCGTGCTTTTCTTCCAGAACCGCCATCGCCTGTTCCAGCTGGCTCTGCGAGCAGCCGCTCTCGCTGACCAGCGCGCGGACGGCCTCAGCCACATCGCCGCCGAACACCGTATCGAGCCGCTGGCGCATGGTCCACACGCCGTAGGCACGCTTGGTGATGGTCGGCGTGTAGGTGTTGCGGTTCTGGTCCTTGCCGCTCTTCACCCAGCCCTTTGCTTCCAGCCGATAGAGAAAGTTCAGCACGGTGGCGGCGGCCCAGCCTTTTTCGGCCAGTTTTTCGCCGATATCCCGCCGGGAAGCGGGCGGGCGGCAGCTCCACACGGCCAAAAGGACCTGTTCTTCCGCCGCCGAGAGCGGTTTCAGGCTGTCAGGGATGCCATACATGGCGGTTTTCACCTTCTTTTTTGCTTTTACATTTGTCTTTGTTCTGCTCAGTATACCAATTTTTCCGCAGTTTCACAAGAGCTGTTTTTCAGCTCTCATGCGGGTTTTCAAGGCTTATTTTACAATCGTCTTTGTTTTTGTTTTTCTGTCAAGGACATTTGTGTGTTCTGTGCTTTCAGTGGGGACGATCCTGCCGCAACTTTGTGCAAAGATGCTCTTGTTTTCGCACCCTCAAAACCATTATACTACGGACAAATCCAGAGCACAACGCCGCAGCGTTTCGGCGGCGTTCCGATAGGAAAGGGAGAGTTTCATTATGGCACGAGTTTACAACTTCAGCGCAGGTCCCAGCATGCTGCCCGAAAAGGTCCTCAAACAGGCCCAGGCCGAACTGCTCGAATACGGCGACAGCGGCCAGAGCGTGATGGAGATGAGCCACCGCAGCAAGTGGTTCGACGCCATCATCACCGACACCGAAGCCACTCTGCGCCGGGTCATGAACATTCCGGACAACTACAAGGTCGGTTTCTTTCAGGGCGGCGCGACTCAGCAGTTCGCAATGGTCCCGCTGAACTTCATGACCACCGGCAAGGCGGATTATCTCGTCACCGGCAACTTCTCGAATCTGGCCGCCAAGGAAGCCTCCAAGTTCGGTGAAGCCAAGATCGTGGCGTCCAGCAAGGACAAGAACTTCACCTACATCCCGGACGTCAACGCCATCGACTATGACAAGGACGCCAGCTACATCCACATCTGCCAGAACAACACCATCTTCGGCACGCAGTATGTCGAGGTCCCGCAGGTGGAGGGCATCCCTCTGGTGGCCGACATGAGCTCGATGATCCTGTCGAAGCCGGTCGATGTGACCAAGTACGGCTGCATCTACTTCGGCGTTCAGAAGAACGTCGCCCCCGCCGGCATGGCCATCGCCATCGTCCGCGACGATCTGCTGGGCCATGCAGCCGACACCGTGCCCACCATGATGAATTACACCACCCTGCTGGCAAAGGACAGCATGTACAACACGCCCCCCTGCTGGTGCATCTACATGACCGGTCTGGTGCTGAAGTATCTGGAAAACGACATCGGCGGCTTGGAGAACATGCAGAAGATCAATGAAGCCAAGGCCAAGGTCCTGTATGATTATCTGGATGGTCAGGACTTCTTCAACAACCCCGTCGAGCACCGCTATCGCAGCACGATGAACGTCACTTTCACCAGCCCCAACGCCGACATGGACAAAAAGTTCTGCGCCGAGGCTGCCGAGGCCGGTTTCGTCAACCTGAAGGGCCACCGTCTGGTGGGCGGCATGCGCGCTTCCATCTACAACGCGATGCCCACCGAAGGCATCGATAAGCTGGTCGATTTCATGGAGAAGTTCCGCAAGAACAATGCGTAAACCTCTCCGTCTCGCTGCCGCTCGACAGCTTCCCTGAATAGGGGAGCCATTGGCAGACCGGTCTTGCTTCTGCGAGAAACAGAAACAACCGGGCCTCGTTTTTCATCCAATGTTTGCATGACAGAAGGGAATCTCTTTTATGTTTACGATAAAAACACTCAACGCCATCAGCCCGGTTGGGCTGGCCAAGCTGCCCAAGAATCTGTTTGACGTCTCGGTGGATGCCGACGCGCCGGACGGCATTCTGGTCCGCAGCGCCGATCTGCTGAACACCACCTTCAACGACAATTTGCTGGCCATCGCCCGTGCGGGTGCTGGCGTCAATAATATCCCGCTGGACCGCTGCAGCGAGCAGGGCATCGTCGTGTTCAACACGCCGGGTGCAAACGCCAACGCTGTGGCCGAGCTGGTCATCGGAATGCTCATCGCGGGCAGCCGCAACGTGCCCGCCGCCGCCCAGTGGACGCAGGGCCTTGCGGGCGACCCCGCCATGGCCAAGAGCGTTGAGAAGGGCAAAAAGCAGTTCGTCGGCAACGAGATCAAGGGCAAGACGCTGGGCGTCATCGGTCTGGGCGCCATCGGCTCCCGCGTGGCCAACTGCGCCATCGAGCTGGGCATGGAGGTCTACGGCTACGACCCCTATATCTCCATCGACGCCGCATGGAATCTGAGCAGCCAAGTCCACCACTGTGTCAACCTGAACGACATGCTGCCGCTCTGCGACTACATCACCATCCATGTGCCCTATCTGCCCACCACCAAGGACACCATCAATGCACAGACGCTGTCCCTGTGCAAGGACGGCGTGAAGATCCTGAACTACGCCCGCGGCGAGCTGGTGAACACCCCCGCCCTGCTGGAGGCAATGGAGACGGGCAAAGTTTCCGCCTACATGACCGACTTCCCCAACGAAGCCATTCTGGGCAAACCCGGCATCACCTGCACCCCGCATCTGGGCGCTTCCACGCCGGAAGCTGAGGACAACTGCGCCGTCATGGCCGCGCAGGAGATCAGCGACTACCTCAAGAACGGCAACATCACCCACTCGGTGAACCTGCCCGAGGTCGTCCAGCCCCGTGCCGGCGGCAAGCGCATCTGCATCATCCACAAGAACGAACCGGGCATGATCAGCCAGATCACCGCCCTGACTACGGAAGCCGGACTGAACATCGAAAACATGGTCAACAAGAGCAAGAAGAACATGGCCTATACCATGCTGGACGCCACCGGTGCGGTCAACAGCGCACTGGCCGACAAGCTGGCCGCGATCCCTGCGGTCATCCGGGTCCGCATCCTGTAACGAAAAGATCCTCCGTTTCCTATCCCTGACCCGCTGCCGTGCAGCACAGAAAAGCCTGAAGCTCTCCTCCCAGAAGCTTCAGGCTTTTTTGTTTGTCATCCCACTTGTTCGAACAGCACGGTCCGGCCGTTTTCGCGGTCGGCCTTCATCGCAAAGCGGACCGAATCCGCACCCGTCATCGGGTCCACGATCCCCAGTGTGATCCGCCGTTCGCTGCCCCAGCAAAACGGCCGGTCCACGCCGGGAAGCGCGGCGCGCACGGTCCAGCTCTCTCCGGGAAGAAGAGTTTTTAAGTCGAGGTCCAGCGGAATGGTCTCCAGCGTTCTGCCGCCCTCTTCCAGATAGATCTGCACCGGCCAGTCCCAGTAAAACGGGGCCGTTCCGTCGTTGCAGAAGGTCAACGTCAGCACCACGCCCGCGCCGGTGCGCTTCAAGCTGGCCCGCTCCACCCGCAGCCGGTAGCCGAGGGCTTTCTGCACCGTTTCGTATCCGTTCCGGAACGCCGGGTCCGCAATTTTGGGTCCCAGAAAGCTCATGTGCGACTCTTTTATCAGTTCTACGGTCTGGTCAAGGTCGGTAGTCAGCAACTGGTCCAGCGGGATGCTGCTCGTAAGCTCTCCGCCAATGGGGGCCGTTTTCCAGCCCTCCGGCATCGGAAGCAGCCCGTTTGGCTCGCCGCCGTACCAGCCGCCGTTCGCGATCCAGCCCAGCCATTCTTCGGTGTCCTTGGGATGGCCCGTCATGTCGTTGTACAGGCCAAGGCCGTGTTCCGCCGCAAATCGGAACGGCCGGCGCATCAGCAGCTTGGCGCCGGGAAACGCTGCCTGATACACCGCTGCGTACTGGTCCCGGACGGCTTCTTCCGGCATCGGGACCAGCCCCGCCCGGATGTGCCATTCGCCCCAGTGGCCAAGACTGCCCAGCTCCACATAGCTGACAAAGCCATCCCCGCCCAGAAACTCCCCCAGCGCCCGAAGCACCGTTTCATGCGCTGCAAGAAACTCCGCGTTCGCATAATTGGGCGAATAGCCGCTGCCGTAGTCGTTTTCGTACCAGCTGCCGTCCCCCGTCTTTGCATAGAGCCAACCCGGGATGTCTAAGTGCGCTTCCCGTCCCGGCTCATCGCAGAAGAACCGCAGGACCAAGTGCACGCCCTGCTGACGCAGTTCCGACAGGCCGTAGGTCTGCTCGAGGGTCTCCCATGCAAATTGTCCTTCTTCCGGCTCCACCTCCCTCCACGAAAGTCCCAGATACCGCAGGGTCGTGCCCTCGGTGTGGGCGTCCCGCACTCCGGGCGCATACCCGATGAGCGGGTTTTGGAACGCCGTGTCGTCCGAGCGATAGGTCATGCTCCGCCCTCCCGAAACGGCCACGCACCCCGCCAGCAGCAGACAGCCCGCCAGCAGCGCGGCGCGGCCTTTAGCCATGATACTCACCGTTGTATTGGATGAGCGTTGCATCCTCCACACCGTCGATGGACCGCAGCTGTTCGGCGAACGCCATCTCGGCGTCGCGGCAGAACACCTCGGCGGCCATCTCGACCTGTGCGCCCCGCAGGGTCTTGGATTTGACCACAAAGTGGTTCCGCCCAAAGGCCCGGACGATCTCGTCCCCGGCCTTCTGGCCCTGATAGTGGATGACCGCCACATAGATGCGGCCCTTTTCCTGCCGGTGGTAGAACAGGACGATCATCATCAGCATCACCGCCGAAGCCGCCAGCGCCAGCAGGTACATCCCCGCCCCGGTGGTGATGCCCACCGTGATGGACCAGAACAGATACAGCAGATCCATGGGGTCCTTGATGGCGGTGCGGAACCGCACGATGGACAGCGCGCCCACCATGCCCAGCGAGATGACCACATTGGTGCTGATGGCCAGCGTGACCATGCAGGTCAGGATGGCCATTCCCACCAGCGTCACCGCAAAGCTGCGGGAGTAGATGACCCCCGCATAATACCGCCGATAAATGAGATAAATGAGAATGCCCATCAGCAGGGCCATCGCCAGCGCCGCCGCCATCTGGGGCGGGTTGTACGAGCTGAAATTTTCCAGCACCGACTTTTTGATAAAATCTTTTGTACTCATCGAATCGTTCCTTTCCTCACAGCGTCCCGTCCTCCTGCGCATAGCCAAAGCCGTTCTGGTACGCCGTTCGGTCGCAGCAGAGCAGATATTTGGAAACGGCCGTCAATTCCTGCGCCTTGGGCGGGAGCAGGTCCCGGACAAGCTGGGGCAGAAATTCCGTGAACTTGACCTCCATGACCAGCGTGCCCGGATCGAGCACTGGTAACGTCGGAAGGTCCGGGTCGAACAAGTCCCCTCCGCCCACAGCGGCCCGCACGTTCTGGTCAAAGGTAATGCGCACGGTCCCTTCGTCCATGACCCACGGCTCCCGCTCGTAATCTACGATGACCCGGGGCCGCAGAAAGCAGGAAACGCACTCATAGTAGAACTCGCGGCAGAGGTTCTGCGGCGATGCCAGCAGAAAGCCGTAGTCCCCCGCCAGAATGCGGTCCAGCTCCTCACGGGTCAGGTCCGCTTCTTCTTTCAAGATCCAGCTGCCGAATTTCTTTTTCCGTTCCAGCTTGATGACCCGGTCGCTGCAATCGTACACGCGGATACGGTATTTCTTGCGCAGCAGCACGCCCGCTTCCTTTTCCTCATAGGCTGAGTTCCAGTAATCGTCAAAGTACAAACTCCGGATGAAGTATCCGCCGTTTTTCGCGTGCGGATCCAGCCGGATGAGGGGCCGCAGACGCACTTCCAGCGCGGCCTTTTCCGCCGTTGAGATGCGGTACTTCAGCTCATGACGGTATCCGTTCCCGGTCTTTCCGGCGGGCGGCGTCCCGAGCAGCCG
>URVW01000079.1 GCA_900551435.1 uncultured Faecalibacterium sp. | reverse complement strand
GCCAGAGGCTCTCCTACTAGGAGAGCTGTCGAGCGAATGCGAGACTGAGAGGTTCATATTGCAGCAGCCTTCGTTTTATTTTCTGATTACTTCAGCGAGTTCACCAGACGCTGGAACGCCTTCTGCACCCGCTTTGCCACGGTGGCTTCTGTGTAGTAGAAATTGCCGTCCGGCAGCTTGCCGCCCACAGCGGCGGGAGATGCATCATACAGCACCTGCAGATAAGCGTTGACGTCTGCCTTCATCTCGTCGCCGATGCGGTAGACGATGTTGCACTTGGGCAGAGCCTTCTTGGCGATAGCGGTCTTTGCCACGACGCCGACTTCCTCGCAGAGCGCTGCGGTCCCGTCGATGTCACTGTTGGCGGCTTCCACGCTCTTCTGGTAATCCTTCAGGAAAGCGATGACCTCTTCCGGGTGGTCCTCTGCATAGGCGGTGCGGACCACGGTGACGCCGGTGATGAGCTGGGTGTCACAGACCTTGTTCCACTCCTTGGTCAGATCCAGCACCACGCGCAGGTCGCTGTCCTTCATCTGGGCGGCGGTGACGTAGGGCTGGGGCAGAACGGCAATGGCGTCCTTCTTGGTGGCGGCCATCTGAGCCGTGACCTCCGAAGCCTCGCTGTAATACTCGATCTTCACGTCCTTGTCGGGGTCCAGACCGTTCTTCTTCAGCAGATAGCGCAGAACGTACTCCGGCGTCGTGCCCTTGCCGGTGGAGAGGATGGTGCGGCCCTTCAGGTCTGCAAAGCTGTGAACGGTGTCACCCTTTTCCACAACGTACAGCACGCCCAGTGTGTTGACGGCCATGACCTGAATGCCGCCGTTGGTTTTCTGATACAGCGTTGCGGCAAGGTTTGCCGGGATGGCGGCGATGTCCACTTCGCCCTTGATGAGCTTAGGGACCACTTCATCGGCCGCGCCGTAGAGCTGCAGGTCGTAGTTCTGGGAAGCCGTGCCGTTCTTTTCCATGGCCAGCAGGTTGACCAGACCCATGGTGGTGGGTCCCTTCAGGCCCGCCACGCGGACGGTCGTGTTCGTCTTTGCCGATGCGCCGCAAGCCAGCAGACTGACCAGAAGCACCACCGACAACAACAGAGATGTCAGTTTTTTCATCATAGTAATGGATTCCTTCCTCTCTTTTTGTTCCAAAGGTGAACAAAATTGCAAATTTTTTGAAAAACATTTGCTTTACGGGTCCAAGTTTACTATAATAGAGCCAAAAATACCGTTGCGGGCGCAACGGAATTGCAGAGGGGCGGTGAGGGCCCGGGGAAAACCTCACGGAATTGCTATGGAAAGTTACCTGCCACTGTTACAATCGACTTCTCTTTTCACGGGCATCGATGCCGATTCGCTTCGGGCGCTTTTAGGGGAACTGGGGGCCGTCATCCGGACCTATGGCCGGGGCGAAGCCCTTGTTCTGGCCGGCGCACCCAACCGCCGGGTCGGCGTCGTGCTGTCCGGCGGCATCGAAGCCTACCGCCCCGCACCCGGCGGCGCGCGCATCCCCATCACGCGGATGGGCCCGGGCGGGGTGTTCGGCGATGTGCTGGGCGGTTCCAGCTTGGACAGCCCCGTTACCGTGGTGGCATCGTCCAGCTGTGAGGTGCTGCTCTTTCCCTATGAGCGGCTGCTCCTGCCGGACAGCTCGCCCGCCCACCAGAAGCTGCTGCAGAATCTCGTGCGGACCATCAGTGACAAATATTTCCTGCTCTCCCGCCGGGTGGACCTTCTGGTCCTGAAAAGTCTGCGGGCCAAGGTCTGCGCCTATCTGCTCAACGAAGCCGAGCAGCAAGGCAGCATGACGTTCACCATCCCATTCTCGCGCATCCAGCTGGCCGATTACCTCAACTGCGACCGCAGCGCCCTCTCGCGGGAGCTGAGCTTGATGCAGCGGGACGGCCTTCTGGACACTTACCGCTCCAGCTTCAAACTGCTGCAGCCGGACGCTCTGCGGCAGATGATTTTATAAAAGAGGTATCACTTCATGTCCAAACCCATTCTCTGGATCGTTATTCCCTGCTACAACGAGGAAAAGGTCCTGCCCATCACAGCCCCCATGTTTCTGGAAAAGGTCCAGTCGCTGGCCGCGAAGGGGCTGGTCAGCGACAAGAGCCGGGTGCTGTTCGTCAACGACGGCTCCCGGGATGCCACTTGGGACCTCATCTGCCAGTTCGCGCGGGAGGATGAACACTTCATCGGCATCTCCCAGAGCCGGAACCGCGGCCACCAGAACGCCGTTCTGGCCGGTCTGATGGAAGCCCGCGCCAACGACTGCGACATCACTATCTCCATCGACTGCGACGGTCAGGATGACATCAACGCCATGGACGAGATGGTGCAGAAATATCTGGACGGGGCCGAGGTCGTCTACGGCGTCCGGAGCCGCCGCGACACCGACACCTTCTTCAAGCGGTTCACCGCTGAGGGGTTCTACCATCTGATGAACGCGCTGGGCGCAGACATCGTGTTCAACCACGCCGACTACCGGCTCATCAGCGCCCGGGTGCTGGACAGCTTCGCGGATTACAAGGAAGTCAACATCTTCCTGCGCGGCATGGTCCCGCTGGTGGGTTTCCCGAGCGCGACCGTCAGCTACGAGCGGCATGAGCGTCTGGCCGGTGAGAGCCACTATCCTCTGAGCAAGATGCTGGCGCTGGCCTTCGACGGCATCACGAGCCTGTCCAACAAGCCCATCCGGCTCATCACCGGCGCGGGCATCGTTGTCAGCATCATCAGCTTCATCGGCGTCATCTGGGCCATCGTACAGGCGTTGATGGGCAGCGTCGTGGCCGGCTGGGCCTCCACCATTTGCATCGTCTGCTTCATGGGCGGCGTCCAGCTCATCTGCCTTGGCGTCATCGGCGAATATATCGGCAAAATTTATATGGAAACCAAAGCCCGCCCCCGCTACATCATCAGCGAGCGGACATGGGCGCCCTACGAAAGGAAGTATCACGGATGAGCAAGCAAAGCTGGAAAGGCAGCACCCTTCTGAACCCGGAACCGCCGGTCCTCGTCTCCTGCGGCGGGCTGGAACAGCCCAACCTCATCACCATCGGCTGGACCGGCACGATCTGCACCCAGCCCAGCATGGTCTCCATCAGCGTCCGCCCCGAGCGGTTCAGCCACCATCTCATTCAGGAGAGCGGCCAGTTCGCCATCAACCTGCCCACCGAAGCGCTGGTCCGCGCCGTGGACTGGTGCGGCGTCAAGAGCGGCCGGGATGTGGACAAGTTCGAAGCCTGTCATCTTCATGCCGCCCCGGGGTCGGTCCTGACCGACTGCCCCATCCTCGAGGAAAGCCCGCTCAATCTGGAATGCAAGGTCACCCAGATCATCCCGCTGGGCAGCCACGACCTGTTTCTGGCGGAAGTCGTAGCCTGTGATGTAGACGAAAGCCTTCTGGATGAAAATGGAAAGCTCTGTCTCGACAAGGCCAAGCTCATCGTCTACAGCCACGGCGAGTACCTCAGCCTTGGCAAAAAGCTGGGGACTTTCGGCTACAGCGTCCGCAAAAAGAAAGCACGGCGGAAATAACCCCCGCCGTGCTTGACAAATCGTTCGAAACAAACTATACTAAAATCAAAGAAGGCGCTGCGACAAGCGGTTGACCTCTATCCTGTTAGTACCGGTTTATTGAACCGTCACCTTGGCAGAGGTGGCGGTTCAGCGTTTTTTCACGATAATGGTGATGGTGAATTCACCAATATGGAAGGTAATCCGCATTTGCCTCACCCCCTTTCGGGAAGTGTAGGCCAACCGCCTACCGTATGTGCAGCGCCTTGCTGCCGAAGCAGCAGATTTAATATAGCATATCTTTCGACAGGATGCAACCAGAGGGAAGCACGTTCGTGCTTCCCTCTGGTTTTTTATTTTCCTAACAGTTCTGCCAAAGACTGCACCGTTCTGCCATGATAACCCGTCACCGTTTCCGCATGGAGCAGACTGCTCAGAACGCTTTCCTCCACGCACTCGGCGACCGCACGGAACAGCGGATTGATGGCGTCATCGTGGAGCATCCCCATAGGCAGGATGGCCTTGTCCGCATAGTGCGGCACACGGTTGGCCGTCGTAAAGGCGATCACGATCTCGCCGCTGCCGTTTCCGCAGTAGGAGCCGGTGCGCGACAGGCCCACCAGCGCCCGGTGGCACAGCCGCCGCAGCTGGCGTTCACTCAGCGGAATATCCGTTGCCAGCACCGTGATAATGGAACCTTTGTCCTCATGGGGCGGGATCTTCTCGTCCAGAAGCTTCCGGATGGGCGTTCCGGCCACGATAAGGTCGTCGAATATGGCATGGTTCGAGAGGACCAGTGCTCCGATGGTATACATCTTTCCATCCAGTTCCACGAGCCGGGACGACGACCCGATACCGCCCTTGAGCCCATGACAGCGCATCCCGCGCCCTGCACCGACTGCACCCTCGGCAAAATCCGCCCTGCAGTCGGCCAGCGCCGCAAAGACATGCTCTTCGGTCACATGCAGACCGCGGATGTCGTTCAGGCCACTGTCGTTGCACTCGCAGACGACCGGATTCACGCTGCCGGTCGTCTCGCAGATGTCCGGATTGCGTTCCAGCATATATTTCACCAGTGCTGTTTCCGCTGTGCCGACACTCAACGTATTGGTGAACAAAATCGGCGTTTCCAGCGTGCCCAGCTCGTCGATCTGGACCAGCCCCGTCGTCTTGCCGAAGCCGTTGATGACATGGCTCGCCGCCAGCACTTTGTCGTGAAAGACATCCCCCGGATGGGGCAAAAGCGCTGTCACGCCGGTCTGAACATCCCCATCTGCCAGCGTGCAATGGCCCACCGTCACCCCCGGCACATCGCTGATCTTATTGAGTGTTCCATGGGGCAGATGCCCCACGGTCAGTCCCCATTTTGCTTCGATTCCCATCTCTGTTCCCTCCTGCAAAAACAGCCTCTCCGGCATCGCGGAGAGACTACACTTTTTTACTTTTCGTGCCGGACCCGCTCAATGGCGCCGAGGTCATAGGGCGTGTTCTGATAGACGTAGTAGTTCAGCCAGTTCTCATACAGCAGGTGCGCATGGGCACGCCAGCGGAAGAAGGGCGGCTGTTCCGGATCGTCGTTCGGGTAGTAGTTTTTGGGGATGGCGATGGGCAGTCCCTTAGCCACATCCCGCTTATACTCGGCATCCAGCGTATACTTATCATACTCCGGGTGTCCGGTCACAAAGATCTGACGGCCGTTTTCGGTGCTCATGAGGAACGGACCGGCCTCGTCGCTTTCGGCAAGGATGCGCAGCGCCTTACAGGCATCCACATCTTCCCGGCTGATGCCGGTGTGGCGGCTGTGGGGCGCATAGAACACCTCATCAAAGCCGCGCACCAGCGGATTCGAAGGCCGGGTGACCCGGTGCTCGAACACGCCGAACATCTTCTGGGGCAGGATCTGCTTGTGCACCCCATAGTGATAATACAGGCCCGCCTGAGCGCCCCAGCAGACATGCAGGGTGGAGTAAACATTCGTCTCGCTGAAGTCCATGATCTCACACAGCTCCGGCCAGTAGTCCACCTCTTCGAAGTCCATCGTCTCCACCGGCGCACCGGTGATGATCATTCCGTCATAACGGTTATTCTTCACCTCGTCGAAGGTCTTATAGAAGGTCTCGAGATGTGCCGCCGAAACGTGCGTTGCTTCATGGCTGGCCGTCTGGAGCAGGGTCATGTGCACCTGCAACGGCGTATTGGCCAGCAGACGGGCGATCTGCGTTTCGGTGGCAATTTTGGTCGGCATCAGGTTCAAAATCAGAATTTCCAGCGGGCGGATGTGCTGCGATGCCGCCCGTTCCCGGTGCATGACAAAGACATTTTCTTCATAAAGAGCATCGTAGGCGGGGAGCGTTTTCGGAATGATCAGGGGCATAACGTTTTCTCCTTAGATTTGATCGAGTGCCTGTGCGATATCCGCGATCAGATCCTCGCTGCTTTCCAGACCACAGCTCATGCGGACCAGCTCGGCGGGAACACCGGCGGCTTTGAGCTGTTCGTCGGTCATCTGGCGGTGAGTGCTGGATGCCGGATTCAGACAACAGGTGCGGGCGTCGGCCACATGAGTCTCGATCGCGGCCAGACGCAGGGCTTTCATAAAGGTGCTTGCAGCTTCGCGCCCACCGGCCAAGCCGAAGGACACCACGCCGCAGCTGCCGTTGGGCAGATACTTTTCCGCCAGAGCATGATAGGGGCTGCTTTCCAGACCGCAGTAGTTGACATACGCGACCTTGGGGTTGCTTTCGAGGAACTTCGCCACGGCCATGCCGTTCTCACAGTGGCGCTGCATCCGGACGTGCAGACTTTCCAACCCGAGGTTCAGCATATAGGCGCTCATGGGCGACTGGACCGAGCCGAAGTCGCGCATCAGCTGGGCGGTCGCCTTGGTGATGAATGCGCCCTCTTTGCCAAAGCGCTCGGCGTAGGTGATGCCGTGGTAGCTGTCGTCCGAGGTGCACAGGCCGGGGAACTTCTCCGCATGTGCCATCCAGTCAAACTTTCCGCTGTCCACGATCGCGCCTCCGATCACTGCACCGTGACCGTCCATATACTTGGTGGTGGAGTGGGTCACGATATCCGCGCCCCACTCGAAGGGGCGGCAGTTGACCGGCGTGGGGAAGGTGTTGTCCACAATGAGGGGCACGCCGTGGGCATGAGCTGCCTTGGCGAACTTCTCAATGTCCAGCACGGTCAGAGCCGGGTTGGCGATGGTCTCGCCAAAGACGGCCTTGGTGTTGGGCTGGAAGGCCGCATTCAGCTCTCCCTCGGTGCACAGCGGGTCCACAAAGGTCGCCGTGATGCCCATTTTCTTCATCGTGACCGAGATGAGGTTGAACGTACCGCCATAGATGGTGCTGGACGCCACGATGTGGTCGCCCGCTTCGCAGATGTTGAACAGCGCGAAGAAGTTGGCCGCCTGACCGCTGCCGGTCAGCATAGCCGCCGTGCCGCCTTCCAGCTCGCAGATTTTTTTCGCCACCAGATCACAGGTGGGGTTCTGCAAGCGGGAATAGAAGTAGCCGTCCGCCTCGAGGTCGAACAGTTTGCCCATGTCCTCGCTGGTCGCGTACTTGAAGGTGGTGGACTGGATAATAGGGATCTGGCGGGGTTCGCCGTTGCCGGGGGTGTAACCGCCCTGCACGCAGATAGTATCACGGTTCATTGTTACATACTCCTTTACTAGGTTGGTCGGAATAGCACAATTCCCCGCCAGAGGACAGACCTCGGGCGGGGAATTGAAACGTTAAATTTTTTCCCTGCCGAAAGGTCTTATAAATGGATGGGTGAGCCGGGAGCTTTCTCCTCGGACACGAGCACGGGTTGCGGCTCCCAGCAGCCGCTTTGCGTTGCTTGCGTCTTTCTGACCGCGGCCCCAACAACAGCTCCCTGTTTCCGCCACTGGCGGCGGTCGCTGTTGTTGCAGACCATTCCATTGCCCGCCCTATTGCCTACGGCAACAGGGTCCCACCCACCGGACGGTCCTCGGAGAAACTCCCAGCCCACCGTCCACTAAACCCGGCAGTCCTTGATTACTTGCGCAGCCGCTTATCGCTCTTGGTTGCCCAGAGCGTGCCAACGGTCTGGAACATCTGCACCAGCAGCACCAGAAGCACGACGCAGACGATCATGATATTGGTCTGATAGCGGTAGTAGCCATAGGACAGCGCGATCTTACCCAGACCGCCGCCGCCGATGACGCCCGACATGGCCGAATAGCCCAGAATCGTGGTCAAGGCCGTGGTCATGCTGGAGATCAGACCCGGCAGACACTCCGGGATCATGACCTTAGTGATGATCTGGAACGGAGTCGCGCCCATGCTCTGGGCCGCTTCCACCACGCCTTCGTCCAGCTCACGGAGACTCGTCTCCACCAGACGCGCCACAAACGGGAAGGCCGCAACGACCAGCGGAACGATGGTCGCTTTCGTGCCGACCGTTGTGCCCACGATGACGCGGGTCAGCGGGAACACGCAGATCATCAAGATCAGGAACGGGACGCTGCGCAGGATGTTGATGACGATATTCAGCAGGTGCATCAGCCAACCCGGCAGCGGCAGAACGCCGTCTTTGTCGCCCGCAACGAGCAAAACGCCCAGCGGCAGACCAATGACCAGCGAAAATGCCGTGGAAAGCACCGTCACATAGAACGTCTCCCAGATGGCAAAGCCATAATCTGCAATACTCATTCGCCGGTCACCTCCTCTACTGTTACTCCGGACTGGCCGCGCATATACTCTGCGGCCTGTTTTGCCTGTTCGGTCTCTTTGGGCAGCTTGAGCAGCATGCTGCCATAGCACTGGCCGCTCAGGTCGCGGGTGTCTGCGCTGAGCACGCTGACCAGAATGCCCTTTTCGGCGGCAAGGCTTGCCACCAGCGGCTTTGCGGTGGACGAACCATTGAAGGTCACGCGCACCACATGATCGTCGGGCGCAAAGCTCGACAGGTCGCGGGCTGCGCTGCCGCCATTGGGAGCCACCAGACGCTTGGCTGCTACGGTCTTGGGGTTGGCGAAGATGTCCTTCACCTCGCCCATCTCGACCACAACGCCGCCGTCCAGGATCGCAACGTGATCGCAGATCTCTTCCACAACGCTCATCTGGTGGGTGATGACCACCACCGTGATGCCCAGCTTCCGGTTGATGTCCT
>URVW01000078.1 GCA_900551435.1 uncultured Faecalibacterium sp. | reverse complement strand
CTGGCGAGCGCTATCGCGCTGTCGGCAAGGCCATGGGCGTCAAGGGCATCGATGAGATGAACGACGCACAGGCCGCTGATGCCACCATCGCCGCCGTCAAGCAGCTGTCCGCAGACGTGGGCATCCCCACCAATCTGCAGGGCATCCTGAAGGAAGAGGATATCCAGTTCCTCGCCGAGTCCGCTTATGCCGACGCTTGCCGTCCGGGCAACCCGCGTGACACCAGCGTGGAAGAGATCGTTGAGCTGTACAAGAGCCAGCTGTAAGATCCTGCGTTCAAACGCTTTGCTTCATTTTTCTTCTTCATCCACCCCATAAAGGCAGAAAAGACCGGAATGCTCCCACCAGAGCGTTCCGGTCTTTTTTGCGTTGCGCAGGGTGCAAGAGTACACTTTTCACAAAGAATGCGTCACCTTTGCCGATGGAATCGCGGAAAGAGAATCATTATACTTAACGCAAAGAATCCACACAGGAGGCGCATTATGCAAAAGAAATATCTTGCCATCGACATTGGTGCATCCAGCGGACGGCACATTGTCGGATGGATGGAGAACGGCGTTCTCCGCACCGAGGAAGTGTACCGGTTCCCGAACAGTGTCCAGCGGGTAGACGGCCATCTGGAATGGGACATCGACAGTCTGTTCGCCAACGTGAAGAACGGCATCCGGGAAGCCTTTGCCAAATATCCGGAAATCGAGAGCCTTTCCATCGATACATGGGCCGTCGATTATGTGCTTTTGAAGAACAATCAGCCCATCTACCCGGTCTACGCCTACCGCGACAGCCGGACACAGGCGGTCATCCCCGAAGTCCACAGCATTCTGCCGTTTGAGCAGCTCTATGCGCGCACCGGCATCCAGTTCCAGCCCTTCAACAGCATCTATCAGCTGTACGCCGACCAAAAGGCCGGACGGCTGGCACAGGCCGAGGATTTCCGGATGATCCCGGAATACCTGCTCTGGAAGCTCTGCGGCGTGAAAGCCCGCGAGTACACCAACGCCACCTCCACCGGCCTTGTCAACGCACAGACCAAGGAATACGACCCGGAGATCTTGAAGGCTCTGGGTCTGCCGGAAACCATGTTCCCCCAGCTGACGGCTCCCGGTACGGTGCTGGGGCCGCTGAAAGCGGACATCGCCGCCGAGGTGGGCGGGCAGACCAATGTGGTGCTGTGCGCTACCCACGACACAGCCAGTGCCGTGGAGGGTATTCCGATGGAGCAGGGCGATGCACCGTTCCTGTCCTCTGGCACATGGAGTCTGCTGGGCGTTAAGCTGGCAAAGCCGGTCACGACCCCGGAAAGCTGCAAGGCCAACTTTACCAATGAGGGCGGCGTGGGCTACATCCGCTACCTGAAGAACATCATGGGTCTGTGGATCATCCAGTGTGTACAAAAGCAGCTGGGCATCTCCTTTGCGGAGATGGTGGAACTGGCCAAGACCAGCACCTACACCCGCATCTTTGATGTGAACGAAGCCCGCTTCTCCGCGCCGCAGGATATGAGTGCAGAGATTCGTGCTGCGCTCGCTGAGACCGGTGATGCTCCTGCCACGGATGCCGACCTCATCAACAGCATCTATCATTCGCTGGCGTACTGCTACGGCGAAGCCTATCGCGAGATGGAAGCCGTGACCGGCCAGCACTGGGATAAACTGTACATCGCAGGCGGCGGCGCAAAGAACGCTACCCTGAACGAACTGACCGCCCATTACACCGGAAAACAGGTCGTGGCTCTGCCCATCGAGGCAACGGCCATCGGCAATTTGAAACTTCAGATGAACATTCACTGATTTTATAAAGGAGGATCTCCCATGCTCGTTGAAACCAAAGCCCGCGTTGGCGTGTTCGCCATTGCTCTGGGTGCGTATCTGCCCCAGTTCCCGACCCTCGTGCCCGAATTTGAACAGCAGTACGCCGACTTCAAAAAGACCATCCCCGACACCGTGGAAGTCATCGATGGCGGCATCGTCACCACCAAGGAGCTGTCCATGGCTGCGGGCGATAAGTTCCGCGCCGCAGACGTCGATCTGGTCATCCTGCAGCTGCTGACCTACGCCACCTCCTACAACATGCTGCCCGCCGTGCGCGACCTGAATGTGCCCGTCGTGCTGGTGAATGTCCAGAAGAAGAAAGCCCCGGACTACGCCAACACCGACACCCCCACTTGGCTGGGTGAGCTGTACGCTTGCGGCGCGGTCGGCGAGATGGTCGCTGACTTGGAGCGCGCTGGCAAGCGTCATGCCGTCATCACCGGCGTCGTCGAGGGCGGCGACCCGCAGGTTCAGGCTGAAATTGAAGATTGGTGTCGTGCCGCGCAGGTGCGCCGCCGCTTCCGTGACACCAATCTGGCGCAGATCGGCCGTCCGTATCCCGGCATGATGGACCTGTACATCGACGAAACCAACCTGTACAACCGGATGTTCCTCTACACCAAGCAATTCGACTGGGAAAAGATGTGGGCCATCGCCGACAACATCACCGATGAGAACGCCATCCGCGCCAAGGCACAGGACATTCTGGACACCTTCGACATCGAGGGCGGCGGCACGATTGAAAAGGTCTGGGATATGGCCAAGTATGTCGTGGCCTTTGAACAGTGGGTCAAGGACGAGAAGATCGCGTTCATCGCATCCCACTATGACGGTTTTGCACAGGGCAAGGCCGGTGTGCTGGACAGTATGCTGATCCCGGCCTTCTCCATGCTCATCAAGCAGGGTGTGGCCTGTGCCGTGGAGGGCGACATTAAAGTTTCCATGGCCATGAGCATCCTCAAGACCATTGCGGGCTGCGGCCAGCTGAGCGAAATGTACTCCATCGACTTTGACGAGGATATCTGCATCATCGGTCATTCCGGTTCCGGCGACGCCGACATCTCCGAGAAGAAGCCCACCATGAAGATCGTGCCCGTGTTCCATGGCAAGACCGGCGGCGGCTACCTGACCCAGTTCTACCCCCACCTCGGCCCCGTGACTTATCTGGGCATCACGCAGGACAAGGACGGTCACTTCAAGTTCGTGGTGGCTGAGGGCGTGAACGAACCCGGCCCCATCTTCACCTTCGGCGACACCAACATGCGTACCCGCTTCACCTGCGGCGCACGCGAGTTCTGCAACCGCTGGAGCGAGGCCGGCCCCACGCATCACATGGCTGCCGCCACCGGCCGCCACATCGACACCATTCTGAAAGTAGCAAAAATCTTCGATGTTCCTGTGGACATCATCACCCGATAACTGAGTTTGAAGAAGAAAAGAGAGGTATTTTATCATGGGTATTCTGGATGTTACGATCGTAAAAGGCTTTATGCGGATGTGCAACGATGGTTGGCTTCAGGGCTGGCACGAACGCAACGGCGGCAACCTGACCTACCGCATGAAGGAAGAGGAAGTGGCCGAGTGCCGTCCCTTCTTCAACGAGCAGCCCCGCGAGTGGGTGAACATGGGCGTTCAGGCGGACAATCTGGCCGGGGAGTATTTCATCACCACCGGCTCGGGCAAATTCTTCCGCAATGTGGAGCCGGACCCTGTCCACAGCATCGGCATTGTGGAGATCAACGACAAGGGCGACAGTTGGCGCATCGTCTGGGGCTTGGAGGACGGCGCAAAGCCTACATCCGAGTTTCCCAGCCACTTTATGAACCACAGCGTCCGCAAGGCTGCCACCAATGGCGCAAACCGTGTCATCTACCACTGCCACGCCACCAACGTGATTGCCCTGACCTACATTCTGCCCCTGACCAACCGGGACTTCACCCGCGCGCTGTGGCAGAGTGCCACCGAGTGCCCGGTGGTGTTCCCGGAGGGCGTGGGCGTCTGCCCGTGGATGATGCCCGGCGGTGCAGACATTGCCATGGCTACCAGCGAGCTGATGAAAACCTATCAGGCCGCCATCTGGGCACAGCACGGCCTGTTCGCTTCCGGCCCGGACTTTGACATCACCTTCGGTCTGGCGCACACCATCGAGAAGAGCGCAGAAATTTACGTCAAGGTGCTCTCCATGGGCGGCGGTCTGATCCGCCAGACCATCACCGACGACGACCTGCGCGCCATCGCTCGTGACTTCGGCGTGACCCTGAACGAGAACTTCCTCGACTAAGGAGCAGAACATGGAACACATGGCATGGAAAGGCCGCATCAAACCCGGCTGCAAGGCCGAATACCAGAAGCGTCACGCGGAAATCTGGCCGGAAATGGTCAAGGTCTTAAAGGATGCCGGCATCTGCAACTACAGCATCTTCTACTGCAACGATGAACTGTTCGGCTATTACGAGTGCGAAAAGGGCGTGGCCTACGCCGAAAAGGTACAGGCCGAAAGCCCGGTCGTGGACCGCTGGAACGAGTACATGAAAGACATCCTCGAGCTGGAAATGGACCCCGTGACCGGCGCACAGCCCAAGCTGGAACAGGTGTTCCGGCTGGACTGAATCCCCCTGATTTTCTGAATCGTAACTGACAAAGGCTGCCCGCCTTTCTTCTGCGGGCAGCCTTTGCTTTTTTACTCGAACAATTTTGCAGAGCAAAAACGGCCATTTTCGCCGGAAAATAATTTCAAGTGTAGAATTTTCTCTCTAAATTTTGTGAGAATTGACAAAACAAGCGTAAAACCGTAGAAAATGTATACAACACGACCGCAATAAAGTTCGAATTTTTGGCACAATTCGCAATTCTTTGCGAGAAAGCCGCCCTAAGAGGTGCTATGATTATGTACAGAAAGTTGCACCACGCAAGCGAATCATTTAGGAGGAATGACAATGAAAAAGACATCAAAAATCGTGCTGGCTGTCATTGTCGTCGTAATGCTGGGAATTGGAATTTCCACCTTCTTCAAGGTCAACGGCAGCATTGGCAGCGACAAGGTCCAGCTTCGTCTGGCACACGGTCAGGCGGGCGATTCGGAGATCGGCGGCACGATCGCGTATCTGTCCGATCTGGTCGCCGAGGACGACAGCATGAACATGGAAGTTTCCGTCTATCCCAGCGGCGTGCTGGGTTCCGAGACGGCCATGGTCGAGCTGGTCCAGGCGGGCGTTCTGGACATGGCCAAGGTCAGCGCCAACACGCTGGGCCAGTTCGATGACCGCTACACCATCTTCTCGCTGCCGTACCTGTTCAAGGGACAGGACCACTACTACAGTGCCATGGCAAACAGCACCGCCATCCGGGAGCTGTTCGATGCCACGGAGGACGCCGGTTACATCGCCATCGGATATTACTGCAACGGTGCACGCAACTTCTATCTGAAAGACGATGTGGCAGTTACTTCTCCCGACGTGCTGAAGGGCAAAAAGATCCGTTCCATGGTCAGCTCCACCTCGATGGATATGATCGAAGCCATGGGCGGTTCTCCTGTTCCGATGTCGTCCAGCGAGACCTACACCTCCCTGCAGCAGGGCATCGTGGACGGTGCAGAGAACACCGAGCTGGCTCTGACCGTCGATAAGCACGAAGAGATCGTCAAGTCCTACACCTACACCGAGCATCAGTACACCCCTGATATCTACATCATCAGCACCAAGGTCTGGAACAAGCTGACCAAAGAGCAGCAGGATTATCTGCGCGAGTGCTTCAGCAAGCTGAACGACAACTTCGTGCAGAAGTACAACCAGATGATGGACGATGCCATGGCCGAGGCCGAGAGCTACGGCGTGCATGTCTACCGCGATATCGACAAGACTCCGTTCATCGAAGCAGTCCAGCCCATCCACGAGGAGTTCCTCGCAAAGGGCGAGCAGTATCAGAAGCTGTACGATGATATCCAGAGCTATGCGGAGGATACAGACAAATGAAAGCATTGAATAAGATTTTGAGTTCCGTTCTTGCCTTTCTGGTGGCGGCCATGGTCGTGGTCTGCTGCTGGCAGGTCATCACCCGCTTCATTCTGGGCAACCCCAGCAAGTACACCGAGGAAATCCTTCGTTTCGCGCTGATCTGGCTGACCATGCTGGGCGCACCGTATGCCTACGGCGCAAAGCAGCATCTGGCCATCGACCTGCTGGTTAAGGGGTTTGAACCCGCCGGTCAGCGCCGCACCCAGATCTTCGTGGAGCTCGTCGTTCTGGCTCTGAGCGCCGCCGTCTTTGTGGCGGGCGGCATCTCCGTCACCATGAACGCCCACGGCCAGATCTCGGCAGCCATGAAATTGCCGATGGAGTGCTACTATGCATGCATCCCCATCGGCGGTGCGCTGATGATCCTCTACAGCCTGAACAATCTGTATCATCTCTTCCGGGAGAAAGACAAGGAGGTCGCTTAAATGGAACTGCAAGCCGCTATCCTTCTGGTGGTCAGCTTCGCGCTGCTGCTGATGTTCAGCGTGCCTGTCTCGTACAGCATCGTTGCATCCGCATTCATCACCATCACCGCATTCCTGACCCCGCAATTCGGCATGTTCGTTTCTGCCCAGAAAGTCATTGCGGGCATCGATAGTTTGTCCCTGATCGCCGTTCCGTTCTTTATCCTCGCCGGTCTGTTGATGAGCAACGGCGGCATCGCCCACCGATTGGTGGACCTCGCCATGCTGGTGCTGCGCCGGGTCCCCGGTGCGCTGGCGCTGACCAACGCCGTCGGCAACGCGATGTTCGGTTCCATCTCCGGTTCCGGCATCGCCGCTGCGACCGCCATCGGCGGCGTCATGCTCCCCATGGAAAAAGAAGAAGGCTATGACGAAGGCTTCTCCGCCGCCATGAACGTGGCCACCGCTCCGGTCGGCCAGCTCATCCCGCCCACCACCGCATTCATCGTCTACTCCACTGCCAGCGGCGGCACGTCCGTCGCCACCCTGTTCATGGCCGGCTGGATCCCCGGTCTGCTGTGGACCGCCGCCTGCATGGTCGTCGGTTATTTCATCGCCAAGAAGTACGGCTACGTCCGCAAGGGCGACAAGGCCCAGAAGCTGAGCGCCAGCGAAGTGCTGAACATCATCTGGCGCGCCATCCCCAGTCTGATGCTCATCGTCATCATCATCGGCGGCATCCTGTCCGGCATCTTCAGCCCGACCGAAGCTTCCGCTGTGGCCGTTGCCTACGCCTTCATCCTGTCGGTGTTCATCTATAAGTCCATCGACCTGAAGGATATGCCCCGCATCCTGATCCAGACTGCCAATATGACCACCGTTGTCATGCTGATCATCGGCGCATCTTCCGTCCTGAGCTTCGTTCTGAGCTTCACCGGTCTGCCCGCTGCCATCAGCAAGATGGTCCTCGGCATCTCCGATAACAAGTATGTCCTGCTGCTCATCCTGAACATCTTCCTGCTGATCGTCGGCACATTCATGGATATGGCACCGGCTCTGCTGATCTTCACCCCGATCTTCCTGCCCATCGTCCGCACCTTCGGCATGAGCGATGTGCAGTTCGGTGTTATGATGGTCATGAACCTGGCCGTCGGCACGATCACGCCGCCCGTCGGCAACGTCCTGTTCGTGGGCTGCTCGCTGGCAAAGCAGCGTCTGGAAAATGTGATGAAGAGTCTGGTTCCGTTCTTCGTGGCGATCTTCATCTCTCTGATGCTGGTCACTTACATCCCCGCTCTGAGCGAGTGGCTGCCTACCACGCTGGGCCTGATGTGATGCCCCCGCTGGGCGCTTGCCAAACCTGAACAGATATGACATAATCAAGGCAAAGGTTCCTGCGGCAGCCGCCGCAGGAATCCCGCCTGTTCAGGAGAAAAGGAGCCTTTCATGGAAACGACATGGCTGCACAGCATGGTTCAGGGCGATGCGACCCAGTATTACCGCAAACAAAACGGCATCATGGTGGAACACATGGTCCGCCCCGCAAACTTTGACATGCGGTACAACCACTTCCATCAGGAATACGAAATCTATCTCCTGCTTCGCGGTCGGCGGCAGATGTTCTTCGAGAACCGCGCCTACGAAGCCCACGCCGGGAATCTGATCCTTGTGGACAGCGGACAGATCCACATGTCCCACTCCATCGTGGGCGACCCCGAGACCGAATACGAGCGCGTCATCCTCTATGTAGACCGCGACATCGTGGAAAAAGTCGATGCGATGTTCCCGGAGCTCAAGATCGGCGCGTTCTTCCACAAGCACTACGGCATCTACGAGCTGGACCCCCAGCAGAC
Organism: uncultured Faecalibacterium sp.; assembly: GCA_900551435.1. Lineage (GTDB taxonomy): Bacteria > Bacillota > Clostridia > Oscillospirales > Ruminococcaceae > Faecalibacterium. The sequence goes on along the minus strand of URVW01000078.1, from coordinate 1,732 downwards.
CGAACGGACCCGCAAGCTCTTCCTGCAAATTATGGAGGAGCTGGACAAGGCCGAGCCGATGAGCCAGACAGCCATCCTTTCGGAACTGATCTTGGGCTTCATCCACTTCCGGCGCGGCAATCAGCAGGTCGCCTGTCTGAATGACGTGCAGGAGGGCAAAGCCAGCGGCGGAAAGTTCGATGCGGTCTATCAGATCGCCGACTACATTTCCGACCACTTTCAGGAGCCGCTCTCGCTGGACAGCCTTGCGGAACGATTCTATATCAGCAAGTTCTATCTGAGCCGTTCCTTCCACGAAGTGACCGGCTTCGGCATCAACGAATATGTCAACATCCTGCGGGTAAAAAAGGCACAGAGCCTGTTGGAAACAACAACGCTTTCCGTGTCCGAGATCGCAAGCCGGACCGGCTTTGAGAGCATCACCTATCTGGGACGGGTGTTCAAGAAATATCAGCACATCACACCCGCACAGTATCGAAAATCGCTTACTTCAACCGACCAAAACAGCACAGATAAATGAGGTGTTTTTTGTGGCAAACGAAATCAAAAAAGAACTGATCCAGAAGAAATTGGACCTCGTCATCCAGAAACTGATGCATCTGGGTGCTCCCGAGAACGAGGACTCCCTGAAAGAGGGCGGCGAGGCCATCGGCTTCTTCAGCCGCGACTTCGGCATCAAGGAATGGGACTGGCCGCAGGGCGTGGGCCTGTACGGGCTGCTCAAAATCGCCAAGATGCAGGATTCGGAAGAGTACTACACCTTCCTGCACGACTGGTTCAAGGAGAATATTGCGCAGGGTCTGCCCTCCCGTAACATCAACACGACCACGCCGCTGCTGACCCTGTGCGAACTGAACGAGACGTACCACGACCCCGATTTTGAGGCCCTGTGCGTGGACTGGGCCAAGTGGCTGATGGAGTGCATCCCCCGCACCCGCGAGGGCGGTTTCCAGCACGTCACCAGCGCCAACGGAGACCGTCAGGGCGTCCGCCTGAACGAGAGCGAGATGTGGATCGACACCCTGTTCATGACCGTGCTGTTCCTGAACCGGATGGGCCAGAAGTACGGCAAGCAGGAGTGGATCGACGAGTCCATCAAGCAGGTGCTCATGCACATCAAGTACCTCTACGACACCCACACCGGCCTGTTCTTCCACGGCTGGTCCTTCAACCGGATGGACAACTTCGGCGGCGTGTTCTGGTGCCGCGGCAACAGCTGGTTCACGCTGGGCATTCTGGACTATCTGGACATGTTCAAGGGCACGCTGAATCAGGGCGTCAAGACCTTTATTCTGGACACCTACAAAGCACAGGTGCGTGCTCTGCGGGACCTGCAGGGTGAGGACGGCCTGTGGCACACGGTTCTGGACGACCCCACCAGCTATGAGGAGACTTCCGGTTCCGCCGCCATTACGGCCGGCATCCTGAAGGGCATCCGCATGGGCATTCTGGATGATTCCTACCTGCCCTGCGCCCAGAAGGCTATCCGCGCCATCCTCAAGAACATCGACACGGACGGCACAGTTCTGAACGTCTCCGGCGGCACGGGCATGGGCTACGACCGCGACCACTACAAGAACATCCTGATCGCTCCCATGGCGTATGGCCAGTCTCTGACCATCCTCGCCCTCGTGGAAGCACTCGAAACCTTTGAATAATTTGCAAGGAGGAACCTATTATGGCAATCTGCACTCCCAAATCGTTTGATCTGACCGGCAAGGTCGCGCTCATC
>URVW01000077.1 GCA_900551435.1 uncultured Faecalibacterium sp. | reverse complement strand
GCCAGAGGCTCCCCTATGTAGGGGAGCTGTCGAGCGACAGCGAGACTGAGAGGTTGAATTTACAGGAGTCTCCTTTTACGTTTTGCACAAATGGGAGCGCACTCAAATTGTAAAATAGCACAATAAAATTTGAAACCAATTTGAAACTTTTTGCAGATTATGCTTCCAAACCGACAATTTGTGAAGAAAATAAGAACTTTCTGTGTGGATTTGGTATCATATATATCAGTTCGGCGGAGTTGTGCGCTCCGCTTCCGTTTATCGGCTCATTAAGAAGGAGGAGAAAACATTATGCTGTCCATCAACTTGGATGACGTGATGCAGGTTCTCACGAACGTTCGTGGCTACCTCATCGCGTTTGGCGTAGTTCTCGCTCTGGCGATCGTCGTAATGATCGCGGTGCGCAAGCTGCCCAAAGCAAAAAAGAAGATGATCCGTACCCAGTCTGGCGTCGCCATTCTGCTGGCACTGACCATCGTTGTCAATCTGATCTGCACCGGCCCCATGTCCACCATGCTGGATCTGGTCTCCGGCAGCGGCACGATCAGCGAGGAGACCTCTGCAAAGGCAACTCAGCTGGTCAATGAGATCACCGCAGAGGGTGTCGTTCTGGCAAAGGACGAAGATAACATCCTGCCGGTGGCTTCCGGCTCCAAGCTGAACGTCTTTGGCTGGGCCTCCACCAATCCCTGCTACGGCGGCACGGGTTCCGGCGCTCTGAACACCGCTTACCCCGTCACCGACCTGCTGACCGGTCTGCACGATGCCGGCATCGAGACCAACGAGGAACTGAGCAAGTTCTACACCGACTACAAGGCTGACCGCCCCAGCGTCGGCATGGTCGCACAGGATTGGACCCTGCCCGAACCCAATGTCAGCCTGTACACCGATGAGATGATGGAGAATGCAAAGGCGTTCTCGGATACGGCCATGGTCGTCATCACCCGCGTCGGCGGCGAGGGCGCTGACCTTCCCACCGATATGGCTTCCGTCGTGGACGGCAGCTGGATCCGCCGCACTGCAACGGCTTATGGCTCTGAGCGCGGCACGGCTTACTACAATGGTACTTACGACGATTCTCTGAACGAGGGCAACGACTGGGATCAGGGCGACCACTTCCTGCAGCTGTCCAACCGCGAAGAGGACCTGCTCGATTTGGTCACCGCAAACTTCGACAACGTCATTCTGGTCTACAACGGCGCAAACGCCTTCCAGATGGACTTCCTGAAGGATTACCCCCAGATCAAGGGCGTTCTGCTCTGCCCCGGCACGGGCCAGTCTGGCTTTGAGGGCTTCGGCAAGGTCGTTTCCGGTGAGGCGAACCCCTCCGGCCGTACCGCCGATACCTATGTTTCTGACCTGACCGCTGCTCCTTGGTGGAACAACTTCGGCGACTTCAAGTACACCAACACCGAGGACCTGAACTCTGATTCCAGCTTCTTCGATCCGGAAGGAACGACTCCTTCCTTCGTCAACTACGTTGAGGGCATCTATGTCGGCTACAAGTTCTATGAGACTGCTGCAGACGAGGGCCTGATCAACTACGACGACGAGGTCGTGTTCCCCTTCGGCTACGGCCTGAGCTACACCTCCTTCAAGCAGGAGATGAGCAGTATCACCTCTGACGGCACGAATCTGAACTTCACCGTCACCGTCACCAACACCGGTTCTGTCGCTGGCAAGGACGTTGTGGAGATCTACAACAATCCTCCGTACACCAACGGCGGCATCGAGAAGGCCACCGCAAACCTGATCGACTTCGCTAAGACCAACGAGCTGGCTCCCGGCGAGTCCCAGACCATCGAGTTCTCCATCCCTGTTGAGGATCTGGCTTCCTACGACACCTACGGCAACGGCTGCTATGTGCTGGAGGCTGGCGACTACGTCATCAGCGCAAAGGCTGATTCCCACAACACGCTGGATTCCAAGACCTACACCGTGGCTTCCGATATCGTCTACAACGCTTCCAACAAGCGTGACAGCGACGCTGTGGCTGCGACCAACGAGTTCGACTTCGCCGAGGGCGAGATCACCTATCTGTCCCGTGCAGACGGCTTCGCAAACTACGACGAGGCGACCGCTGCTCCCGCAGATTACGAGATGTCTGACGCAGACAAGGCTGTGTTCTACAACGCTCACAGCTACACCGAGGCTGGCTATCTGGAAGACGATGACGCCAACGCTGAGGATATCACCACCGGCGCAAAGAACGGCCTGAAGCTGGCTGATCTGCGCGGCGTGGATTACAACGACGAGAAGTGGGATCAGCTGCTGGATCAGATGTCCATTGAGGACATGCAGCAGACCATCGGCTTCGGCGGCTACCAGACCGCTGCTGTTTCCAGCATCGAGAAGGTCCGTACCAACGACTGCGACGGCCCCGCTTCCATCAACAACAACTTCACCGGTGTCGGCTCTGTCGGTTTCCCGGCTGCGACCCTCATCGGCATGACTTGGAACAAGGATCTGGCTTACTCCTTCGGCGACAGCATCGGCGAGATGGCCAATGAGATGGACACCTCTGGCTGGTATGGTCCCGCAATGAACATCCACCGTACTGCTTTTGCCGGCCGTAACTTCGAGTACTACTCCGAGGACGGCGTCCTGTCCGGCCTGATGGCTTCCAACGCCATCGCAGGTGCTCAGGAGCACGGTGTGTATGCTTACATGAAGCACTTCGCTCTGAACGATCAGGAAGGCAACCGTACTTCCATGGCGGCGACCTGGTCCAACGAACAGGCCATCCGTGAGATCTACCTGAAGCCCTTCGAGATCTCCGTCAAGGATGCTGACTGCCACGCAGTCATGTCCTCCTTCAACTACATTGGCAACCGCTGGGCTGGCGGCTGCTCCGAGCTGCTGAAGAATGTCCTCCGCGGCGAGTGGGGCTTCGTTGGCTTCGTTGAGACCGACTACTTCGGCGTCTATGGCTACATGACCGCCGATCAGGGCGTCCGCAACGGCAGCGACCTGATGCTCTGCACCACCGGCAACGACTTCAACACCGTGACCGTGCTGACCAACAGCAGCAAACAGGCCCTGCGTGAGGCTTCCAAGAACATCCTCTACACCGTGGTCAACAGCCGCGCTTATGCAGCTGAGAACCTGAACCCCGGTATGGCAAAGTGGGAGATCATCATGATCGGCGCTGACGTCATCGTTGCTCTGCTGATCGTGGCCATCGAGATCTCTGCATTCAAGGGTTACAAGAAGCGCAAGGAAGAAGAGAACGCCTGATCGAATGAGGCTGCTTTCTCTGAACCGACGCAGCACCTGAACTGAAACCTAGGACGAAGGCCCGCTGCGTAACGAACAGCGGGCCTTCGTTGGCTCAGAAAGAGGAAAACGCGATGAAACACGCAGATATCATTCAAACATTGAATTTGGAACAGAAATGTGCCCTGCTCTCGGGCGGCACGGTGTTTGACACCCGTGCTCTGCCGGGAAAAGGCATCCCGTCCATCACCCTGTCGGACGGCCCCAACGGCGTGCGCAAACAGGCCGGTGCGGCGGATCATCTGGGCCTGAACCCCAGCGTGCCTGCCACCTGCTTCCCGACTTCGGCCACCGTGGCCAACAGCTGGGACCCCTCTCTGGGCGAAGCCGTCGGCGAGGCCATGGGCGAAGAAGCCGCCGCACAGGAAGTCTCGGTCCTGCTGGGACCCGGCCTGAACATCAAGCGCAGCCCGCTGTGCGGCCGCAACTTCGAGTATTTCTCGGAGGACCCCTATCTGGCCGGCAAGATGGCGGCGGGCTATGTCCGCGGCATCCAGAAAAACGGCATCTCCGCCTGTCCCAAGCACTTTGCGGTCAACAGTCAGGAACTGCGCCGCATGGCCAGTGACTCCATCGTGGACGAGCGCACCCTGCGGGAGCTGTACCTGACCGGCTTTGAGATCGTCGTCAAGGAAGCCCACCCCAAAACCATCATGTCGTCCTACAACCTCATCAACGGCACTTACGCCAACGAGAACGCCCACCTGCTGCAGGACATCCTGCGGAAGGACTGGGGCTTCGACGGCGCAGTCGTCACCGACTGGGGCGGCTCCAACGACCACGCACTGGGCGTGAAGAACGGCTCCACGCTGGAGATGCCCTTCCCGGGCGATGACTCCGTCCGCGAGCTGATGAAGGCCGTGCAGAGCGGTAAAATCACCGAAGCCGATGTAGATGCCCGTTTGGACGAGCTGCTGGAACTGGTGCTCGACACCAAGGCGGCGGTCGAAAAAGCACCCCGCACCTTCGATGCCGACGCCCACCACGCACTGGCCCGCAAAGCGGCCGCGCAGAGCATCGTTCTGCTCAAGAACGAGGGCAATCTGCTGCCCCTGAAGAAGGGCGAGAAGGTGGCCGTCATCGGCGACTTCGCCAAGACCCCCCGCTATCAGGGCGCAGGTTCCAGTGCTGTCAACTCCATCAAGGTGGATTCCTTCCTCGACTGCCTGACCGAGAGCGGTCTGGCCAACGTGGGCTATGCACAGGGCTTCGAGCGTCAGGGCAAGGCTAACGAGCAGCTGAAGAATGAGGCTGTGGCACTGGCCCAGAACGCCAACGTCGTTCTGCTCTGCATGGGTCTGGACGAGATCAAGGAGAGCGAGGGTCTGGACCGCGCCGACATGAAGCTGGCCCAGAACCAGATCGAGCTGCTGGCCGCTGTGGCCGCCGTCAATCCCAACGTGGTCGTCCTGCTGAGCGCGGGTTCTTCGCTGGAGACGCCGTGGCTCAAGGACTGCAAGGCGCTGGTCTACGGCTGCTTGGGCGGTCAGGCCGGTGCGGGTGCACTGGTCGAGGTCCTGACCGGCGCAGTCTGCCCCAGCGGCAAGCTGGCCGAGACGTGGGCGACCGGCTACGACGCTTCCCCCGTGAAGGACAACTTTGCGGGCAAGGGCCGCACCGTGCAGTACCGCGAGAGTCTGTATGTGGGCTACCGCTACTTCGAGACGGCCGGAAAGCCGGTGATGTTCCCCTTCGGCTACGGCCTGAGCTACACCACCTTCGCTTACAGTGACCTCAAGGCCACCGCCGATGGCGTGACCCTGACCGTGACCAACACCGGCAAGTGCGCCGGTGCAGAGATCGTTCAGCTCTACGTTGCCAAGTCGGACGCCAAGGTGTTCCGCCCTGCACAGGAGCTGAAGGGCTTTGAAAAGGTCTGGCTGGAAGCCGGAGAGAGCAAGACCGTTACCATCCCGCTGGACGACAAGGCGTTCCGTTACTGGAACATCGCCACCGACAGCTGGGAAGTGGAAGGCGGCAAGTATCAGCTCCATGTGGGCGCATCCAGTGCGGATATCCGCCTGACCGCAGAGGTCACGGTGTTGGGTTCCGGCGCACCGGACCCCTACCAGAGCGTCGAGCTGCCCCACTACATGACCGGCGATGTGGCCCATGTGCCGGACGCCGAGTTTGCAGCTCTGCTGGGCCGTCCCGTCCCGGAAGATAAGATCAAGATCGACCGCAACATGACGCTGGGTGAGCTGGGCCATGGCCGCAGCCCGTTGGGCTGGATCGTGGCGGCGGTGCTGGGCTTCCTGCTCAAGCAGAGCATCCAGCGCGGCAAGCCCGACCTGAATATCCTGTTCCAGTACAACATGCCGCTGCGCGCTCTGGCCAAGATGACCAACGGCGCCATCAGCATGGGCATGGTGGACGGCATTGTGATGGAAGCACAGGGCTTCTGGATCATCGGTCTGCTGCGGGTCATCGTGGAGGCCGTCAAGAACATCGTCTTGAACGGCCAGATGGAAAATCGCCTGAAAAACAGCTGAAAGGGAAGTGCGTATGAACTTCTGGAATAATTTTGCGGAAAAGCACCCCGCCGCTGCCAAGTGGGTGCGCGAGGGCGGCCTGTTCGTCATCGTGTCGAACCTCATCACCGTCTTTAAGTATCTGCTGCTGCAGTTCCTGCCCGCCGCCTTCAAGAGTCTGCCCGTGGTGGACTTCGGCTGGCCGGGGATCGATATCACCCTGTTCGGCGAGACCTTCAAGTGGAACATCCTCGGCTATGATGCCGCCCACGGCGGTCTGCCTTACTTCTGCGCCTACATGATCGCCATGATCATCGGCGAGTGCATCAATTTCCCCATCCAGCGCAGCTTTGTGTTCCGCAGCAAGGGCAACCTTGCCAAGCAGATCGCATGGTATGTGGTGGCGTTCTGCATCATCACCTGCATCGTCAACTCCATCAACTGCATCTGGGTCGCCGTGGCTGGTCTGCTGGTCCCCGACTTCATCTACAACATCGGAACCACCGTGCTGAACGGCGGCATCTCCATGGTCATCTTCTTCTTCGTCAATAAGATCATCTTCCCCGAGGGCGAAGCCAAGAAGAACTGAATCTAGCTTTCTTCTTCATCATTTTCATTTCTCCATACAGACAAAACACCCGGTGCAGTTCTGCACCGGGCGTTTTGTTGTCTACGGACCAAAGACAGGTTGTTGTCGTTTTGTGGGTTTTCTGTCCGCTGGGCGTGGACTTTTTGCAGATAGGGCCGAAGTTTTCAAAAAAGCTTGCACTTCGCTGCTTTAGTGTGGTAAAATCATGGCATCCCGAATTGGGAATCTGGGAAAGCAGAGGGGGAAATCATCATGAGTACGATTTGCATCATTGCGACCATCGTGATCTATCTGGTCGCAATGCTGTTCGTTGGCTTTGCCTACAGCAAATCCAACAACGACAGCACCGACTTTTACCTTGGCGGCCGCAAAATGGGACCGCTGGTCACGGCGATGAGCGCCGAAGCCAGCGATATGTCCAGCTGGCTGCTGATGGGAATGCCGGGTCTGGCCTACCTGACCGGCATTGCATCTCCGGGCTGGACGGCCATCGGTCTGGCCGTGGGTACATGGCTGAACTGGCTCATCGTTGCGCGGCGTCTGCGCCGCTATTCGGCCAATCTGGACGCCATCACGGTCCCGCAGTTTTTGTCCCTGCGGTTCCATGACCAGCGCAACCTGCTGAACGCATTGGGCGCGGTCATCATCATCGTGTTCTTCGTGCCCTATACGGCGTCTGGCTTTGCGGCCTGCGGCAAGCTGTTCCACAGCCTGTTCGGCGTGGATTACATGGCCGCGATGCTGGTCTCGGCGCTCGTCATCGTGGGCTATACGATTCTGGGCGGTTTCCGCGCCGTGACCACCACCGACCTCATCCAGTCCATCGTTATGTCGCTGGCGCTAGTGGCCGTTCTGGTCTATGGCATCGGCGTGGCGGGCGGCTGGGATGCCGTGGTCGCCAATGCGCAGAGCCTTCCCGGCTATCTGACCATGATGGCCAGCCACGATGTTGCCACGAATTCGGCCACGTCCTACAGTCTGCTGGACATCGTGTCCACGATGGCGTGGGGCTTGGGCTATTTCGGAATGCCGCACATCCTGCTCCGCTTCATGGCCATTGAAGATGAGAAAAAGCTGGTCCTCAGCCGCCGCATCGCGTCGGTCTGGGTGGTCATCGCGATGACGGCGTCCATCATCATCGGCATGGTCGGCCTTGGCATGACCAAGGCGGGCGCACTCGAGTTCCTGAGCGGCTCGTCCAGCGAGACGATCATCGTCCGCATTGCAAGTCTGATCAGCCAGCACGGCGTTCTAGCGGCAATTCTGGCGGGCCTGATCTTGGCCGGTATCCTCGCCGCAACGATGTCCACGGCTGACAGCCAGATGCTGGCGGCAGCTTCCAGCGTCTCACAGAACATCCTGCAGGAGTTCGCACACCTCAAGCTCAGCGAAAAACAGAGCCTGTTCGCCGCCCGCCTGACCATCGTCTGCGTCAGCGTGGTGGGCGTTGTGCTGGCGCGGGACCCGGATTCGAGCGTGTTCGGCATCGTCAGCTTCGCGTGGGCCGGTTTCGGCGGCGCATTCGGCGCGGTGGTGCTCTGTGCGCTGTTCTGGAAGCGCTGCAACTGGCAGGGCGCGCTGGCCGGAATGCTCTCCGGCGGCCTGATGGTCTTTGTCTGGAAGTACCTCATCAGCCCGCTGGGCGGCGTGTTCGGCATCTATGAGCTGCTGCCCGCCTTCCTGACTTCGCTGGCCGTCTGTGTCGTCGTCAGCCTTGTCACGCCGGCTCCTTCGAAGGAGATCGAAGCGGAGTTTGAGGCCGCAAAATAAGAAAAACGGCCCCTCTTGACAAACCGTCTTGGGGCCGCTATACTAAAACCAAAGGAAAGGCACTGGCCGCAAAATGGTCAGCTCCCTCCCGGTACTAAGTCAAACAGAAAAGATTGACCGTTCAGGGTTGGAAGTCTGGGGCGGTCAATCTTTTTTAACAGATTACAACAAAAAGCGAGCTGTTCTGAAAACCGGAACAGCTCACTTTTCTTTCAGTTGAAGACAATCATTGCCACTTCGCAGAAAGGCACGGCGAGACCGCAGCAGAAGAAGAAACAGAAGTCCAGCGCCAGCTTGGTGAGCCGGACACCCGGCGAAAGATAGGGCAGAGAGTTGGTAATAACCGCATTTGTCTCGCCCCACTTGCGGAAATAGCCGGTCTGCCCGAAAAAACTCCAAAGCTGCAGAGCGAAAAATTCAAAGGCCGCGAGGAGTGGAAAAACCAAATAGGACGCCATCCAGCCGTCGGCGCAGAAATTGCTGCTTCCGGTCCCGCGCCAGTGGACAGCAATGGTCCCGGGATGCGCAAGAATGCCCCAGACGGCCAGCAGGATGCTCAACCCCAGCAAAGCGGTGCGGACGGAGTGCCAGTCGATGGTATGCTGTCGGCGGAGCATCGTCACGAAATCTTCCAAGGTGGGTTCGGCATCTGGTGCGGGCGCTTCCAGCGGGTCGCGGCAATGCATCAGGTCGGCGAGAGACAGCCCCAGCGCATCGGCCAGCGGTTCCAGCGTGTTGATGTCCGGCAGACCGATGCCGCGTTCCCATCGGCTGACGGCTTGAACAGTCACATGCAGCTGCTCGGCAAGCTCAGCTTGGGTCATCCCGCAGGTCTTGCGGGTCCGGGCGAGAAAGGCCCCGAAATCTTTGGCATCCATGGCGGTCACATCCTTTGGAAACAGGATAGCACACCCGCCCGCAAAACACAATCAACGCTTCGTTTACCCGCGCTGTAAGGCGGTGCTTCGGCCCTGCTCGACTGCGCCGCACGCCAGTTTGGTGAAAGAGCGGCGGCTTACCCGTCCACAAAACCAACAAAAACCCGCCCTGTGCTCGGTCAATGAACACAGGGCGGGTTACTATTTATATGGAGTTCAGAAGAAAAATGCGGGGTTCAGCGTTTACAGCTGGGGGCCGGCGGAGACCAGAGCCTTGCCGTGCTCGTTGCCTTCGTACTTTGCGAAGTTCTTGATGAAGCGGCCAGCCAGATCCTTTGCCTTCTCTTCCCACTGAGAAGCGTCTGCATAGGTGTCGCGCGGATCGAGGATCGCGGGATCAACACCGGGCAGCTCGGTGGGAACTTCGAAGTCGAAGTAGGGGATCTTCTTGGTGGGAGCCTCGTTGATAGCGCCGCTCAGGATCGCGTCGATGATGCCGCGGGTATCCTTGATGGAGATGCGCTTGCCAGTGCCGTTCCAGCCGGTGTTGACCAGATAAGCCTTAGCGCCGCTCTTCTGCATCTTCTTGACCAGCTCTTCCGCATACTTGGTGGGGTGCAGCTCGAGGAAAGCCTGACCGAAGCAAGCAGAGAAGGTGGGGGTGGGCTCGGTGATGCCGCGCTCGGTGCCGGCCAGCTTTGCGGTGAAGCCGGACAGGAAGTAGTACTGGGTCTGCTCCGGGGTCAGGATGGACACGGGAGGCAGAACGCCGAACGCATCGGCGGACAGGAAGATCACGTTCTTGGCAGCGGGAGCCGCGGAAACAGGACGAACGATATTCTTGATGTGGTCGATGGGGTAGGACACACGGGTGTTCTCGGTGACGGACTTATCGGTAAAGTCGATCTTGCCGTCCTTGTCCACGGTGACGTTCTCCAGCAGGGCATCCCGGCGGATGGCGTTGTAGATGTCGGGCTCGGACTCCTTATCCAGGTTGATGACCTTGGCGTAGCAGCCGCCCTCGAAGTTGAAGACGCCGTTGTCGTCCCAGCCGTGCTCGTCGTCGCCGATCAGCAGACGCTTGGGGTCGGTGGACAGGGTGGTCTTGCCGGTGCCGGACAGACCGAAGAAGATGGCGGTGTTCTCGCCGTTCTTGTCGGTGTTGGCAGAGCAGTGCATGGAAGCCATGCCCTTCAGCGGCAGGAAGTAGT
>URVW01000076.1 GCA_900551435.1 uncultured Faecalibacterium sp. | reverse complement strand
TGCGCCAGTGCGGCATGGTGCTGCCCAAGCACACCTTCTATGTGGACAACATCTTCGTCTACCAGCCCCTGCCCTACGTCAAGAGCATGTACTACATGAATCTTGACCTCTACCGCTACTTCATCGGCCGCTCGGATCAGAGCGTCAACGAGAGCGTCATGGTCAAGCGGGTGGACCAGCAGCTGCGGGTCACCAAGCACATGATCGATTGTCAGGACCTCGACGCCCTCAAAGGCGAAAAGCGTCTGCGCAATTACATGCTGCACTACCTGTCCATGATGATGGCGGTCAGCGATATCTTCCTGCTGCTGGACGGCAGCGCGGAAGCCAAGGCCAAAAAGGCCGAGCTGTGGAAGTACCTCAAGGAGCACACCAAGCCGGATGTCTACCGTTCCATCCGCTATGGCTTCGGCGGCATCACCAACCTGAACTTCCCCAAGGGCGATTCCGTCGTCATCGGCGGCTACCGCATCGCGCAGAAGATCTTCAAATTCAACTAAAATTGTTGTGCTTCATGGAACCATGTTGCACTCCCGGGCCGCTGCTTTTGGGCAGCGGCCTGTTTTCTTGCTTGGATACAAGTTCGTTAAGAAAACTTCAGAAGGAAAGGACCTGAAATCTTGTTGCTTTTTTGATGACCATAGAGTATAATTTTTAGGCATTATTTTTGCGCAGCCTCTGCGGTTGGCAGCCGCAGAAGGTCTGCGCTATTTTGGAGCAAAAGGGAGGATCGGGGAGTGCCGGCGTCGTTGGCGCACTCCCGCAACAAGACATGGAACAATTACTCATCTGCATGTCCCTCGCGCTGATCGCAGGGCTTCTGATGTCCCGGCTGGCTAAGGTGGCCCACCTGCCCGCCGTCACATCCTATCTGGTGGCAGGTCTGCTGCTGGGACCGTTCTTTCTGGGCAAGCTGGGCCTGAGCGATTGGGGCATCGGCTTCGGCAGCCTTGCGCAGGTCGAGGGCTATGGCATCATCACGCAGGTGGCGCTGGGCTTCATCGCCTTTGTCATCGGCAATGAGTTCCGGCTCAGTGCGCTGGAGAGCATGGGCAAACAGGCCATCACGGTCGGCATTTTACAGGCCGTCGTGACCACGGCGCTGGTCGATGCCGCGCTGGTCGTCCTGCATCTTCTCCGCCCGGACGTCATCTCGATGGCATCCGCCATCACGCTGGGCGCCATCGCCGCCGCAACGGCTCCTGCTGCCACCCTGATGGTCGTCAAGCAGTACAAGGCCGACGGCCCGCTGACCCATCTGCTGCTGATGGTCGTTGCCATCGACGACGCGGTGGGTCTAGTGCTCTTCTCGGCTTCGTTCGGCGTGGCCAATGCGCTGGAACAGGGCCGCATCGACCCCATCGGCGTCATCGTGGAACCCATCGTGGAGATCGTCTTTTCGCTGGGTCTGGGCGCGCTGGCCGGCTTCGTGCTCAACCAGCTGGAAGTCTACTTCCATTCCCGCTCCAAGCGCATGAGCCTTTCGGTGGCTTTCGTCCTGCTGACGGTGGGCCTGTCGATGCTCAGCTTCCAGATCGGACCGGTGCATTGCAGCTTCTCGCTGCTGCTGGTCTGCATGATGACCGGCACAGTGTTCTGCAACATCTGCCCGACTTCCGACGAGCTGATGGACCGTCTGGACCGCTGGGTGTCGCCGGTGAATATCCTGTTCTTCGTCCTCAGCGGCGCAGAGCTGGACCTGAACATCCTGTCCAATCCGCTGGTCCTGCTCATCGGCGTGGTGTATATCGCATCCCGCTCGCTGGGCAAAATTTCCGGCTCCTACATCAGCTGTCGTGCGACCCATTGCAGCGAGAAGATCCAGAAGTATCTCGGCATCACCCTGCTGCCGCAGGCCGGTGTGGCGCTGGGCATGGCCGCCGAAGCGGCCGAGCTGTCCGACGGCCATATGGTCCGCAATGTCGTGCTGTTCTCGGTGCTCGTGTACGAGATGGTCGGCCCGACCCTGACCAAGATGTCCCTGATGGCAGCGGGCGAGATCGAGCCGGAAGGCCGCACCAGCGCCCGTACCGCCAACAAGCCCGAAACGCCGCTCTCGGTGGAGTGACACGTGACGTCCTCTGTCTGAAATTTCGGCAATCTGCACGGATTGCTTAGAGTATCGTTTTCCACAGAATGGTATAATCGTGTGGAAAACAAAGACAGAGGAGACGGGAAAATGAAGTACGGGATCATTGATGTGGGCGGCGGTCTGCGCGGCATTTACGGAGCCGGTGTGCTGGATCGCTGTTTGGAAGAAAACGTCCATTTCGACTGCTGCATCGGCGTGTCAGCCGGAAGCGCAAATATGACCTCTTATGTCGCGGGCCAAAAGGGCCGGAACAAGCCGTTTTACGACGAATACTCCTTCCGCAAAGAGTACATGAGCGTCAAAAACCTGCTGGAAAAGCACTCCTATCTGGACTTGAGCTATGTCTATGGGACCCTGAGCAACCGGGGCGGGGAAAACCCGCTGGATTATCCGGCGATGATGTCCGACCCCGCTGAACTGCTCATCGTGGCGGCGGATGCGCAGACCGGTGCGGCCCGCTATTTTGCCAAGAATGAGCTTCGACAGGATGACTATACGCCGCTGATGGCGTCCTGCTGCATCCCGGTCATCGACCAGCCGACATTCATCGAGGGCGTCCCGTATTATGACGGCGGTTTGGCGGACCCGGTCCCGGTGGAAAAGGCACTGGAACTGGGCTGTGACCGGGTGGCGGTCATCCTGACAAAGCCGGTCACGCTGGAACGGAACAGCAAGCGGGACCAGAAGCTGGCCCGTCTGCTTCACCGGAAATACCCAAAGGCGGCCGAAGGGCTGGCTCTCCGTGCAGAGCGCTACAACGCTGCCGTGCAAAAAGCGCTCGGGCTGGAACGCGAGGGCCGCGCGTGCATCATCGCGCCGGACAGCACCGAGGGGATGGCGACCCTGACCAAGGACAAACAAAGTCTGGAAAAGATGTATGAAAAAGGCCGCAGCGATGCCGAGAAGCTGCTCCGCTGGCGGGCCTGAAAAACGAGCAATGCCCCCGAGACACGAGGTCCCGGGGGCATTGCTTTTTTACTTGTGCTCCTTCAGCTGACAGAGGAAGTCGTCGGCTTCGATGGCTTCCGGGGTGAAAGAGTTGTTCTTCCACCAGCTGATGAGGGCGGTGGTGATGGTCAGGCCGGTGGACACCAGCTGTTCCAGCTCCGCCGATTCAATGGGCAGCATGGAATGGCCGGTGACGCTGAGGACCTGATTGGCCAGTGCCAGCGCCAGCGCGGCGGTGCGGGCAATGGTCGAGGGAGAGATCTTGTGCTTCATAAAGGCTCCTTTCGTTTGAGTGGGCTTCAGCGTGCGCGGAACACGCCGAGGCCGGTGCGTTTGTGGATCGCGGGGTAGTCCTTGGCGGTGCGGCTCAGATCGACCGGGCCGCGGATGCCCGCTGCATGGCCGCTGCTGGTGTACTGCCACATCCCGTGGGGGTGGGCGGGGCATTTGCCGCGGTAATCGGCGAGCCAGAGGTCATAGGCGGCGAGGGCATCCATCGCAAGGGCGGTGTCCGCGAAATTCGTGTAGGTGTAGATCATGGCGTAGAGGTTCCATGCTTCCAGCTGGGATGCCGCCCGTGCAACGAGCGCAGCCAGCTGAGCAGGGGAGAGCGCCCGCAGACGGGCGTCCTCCACATCGATGGCGATGGGCAGCTGGAATCGCTTTCCGGTCAGCGCGGCGCGCAGAGCCGCCAGCTCGGCATCGACCTGCGCTTCGGTGACGGCGCAGGTGTAGTAGTACCCGCCGACCGGGATGCCGCATTTGGTACAGGCGGCATAGTTCTGCTCGAACATCGGGTCCAGATAGGGCTGGCCGTTCTTGCTGCCCAGCACCCGAAGCATCACGCCGTCCACCGCGCCGGAACGCGCCGCCGCGTCCCAGTCTATGCGTCCCTGCCAGCGGGAGACATCCAAAATGATCTGTTCTATGGTCCGTTCCTCCTTTCCGTTTTTTGTTTGATTGTACAGCGGGGAAAGGAGAGCGGCCAGTGTGTTCTTTTTTATTGGCCTTTTTCGGCTTTCGGCATTTTGACGGAGGGGTTCAGGAGGTAAAAAACAGGGGAAAATACCCCGCGTTTTGGGAGAAATTCGACCGGTTTTTTCTGCCGGAAAATGGCGTCTGTGAATGGTTTGCCGTGCCAAAAGAAACGGGAAATTCCGTCGATTTCGGCCCGAAAACGGCCTGATATATGTTAAAAATTTATGAACAAATAAAGCGGCGATTCGGCCAAAAAATCGGAAAGAAACGCTCGAAAATCGACAGAATACGTGAAAACTATGTACAAGATGCACAAAAAATAATGTCAAAAAAATGTCAACTTTCCGTGCGGGAATTTGACAAATCGGATTTCGTCTGCTAAAATAGCTCCCGCGCAACAAACGTTGCAGCGTCTAAAATTTATCACGTTGAAGTGAAATGCCGTCCTGCGGCTCCCGAACACAGACGGGAAAAACTCTGTGCAACGGCGGGTGCTGGAAGGCCCGCATCGTATTCCAAACTGTAAAAAGAGAGGAGTTGTTCCGTATCGCTTCCGTCAAATCGAAAAAAGCATTGCGCGGCTGCATCCATGCAGCTGCCCCCCGTGTGCTGGCGTTTTGCGTCATGGCTGTGAGCCTTGTGTTCACGCTGGCTGTGACCGCCGCGAATCTGCGGCTGACCTACGTCACTGACTCCTATGGTGCACGGCAGCTGGTGGTCAGCTCAGAAAGCGACCCCGCCCGTGTGATGAGCCTGTCCGGCATTGAGGCCGAGGAAGGCGACCATGTATATTACACTGCGTTCAGCGGCAGCCTTGCTTCCCTGAACATCGAACGAGCATTCTCTGTGACCATTCAGGCCGACGGGCAGGAATATCCCGTCAAGATGGCCTTTGGCACGGTGGCCGATGCGCTGGAGCGCGCCGGCATCGTGCTGGAAGAGGATGACTACACCGAGCCGGCTCTGGATGAGCTGGTGACGGCGGGCAGCAGCATCGTTGTCCACCGGGTGGACTATCAGGATAAGGTCGAGACACAGGCCATTCCCTATGACACCCAATATGTCTACACAAGCCTGTACTTCCGCAACACCGGCCGCGCTACGACCCTGCAGCACGGCGCGGAAGGCCAGCAGGCCGTGACCACTCGCGAGCGCTGGGTGGACGGCGAGCTGGAAAACAGCGTGGTGGTTGACGTGACCACCACCGTCGAGCCGACCGACCATGTGGTCAAGACCTACGGCGTAGGTGCGCCCGTCTCGCCGCTGACCGGTCCGGACGGCACGACCAATGCCCCCGCTTCCTACAGCAAGGTCCTGACCGGCAAGGCCACCGGCTACTACTCCCGCACGGGCAAAGGCTCGTCAGGTCTGGGTCTGGGCTACGGCACGGTCGCTGTGGACCCGGACGTGATCCCCTATGGCACGCTGTTGTATATCACTTCCACCGATGGCCGCTTCGTTTACGGCTACGCCATCGCGACCGACACCGGCATCGCCGTCCAGAACGGCGAGATCCTCGTGGACCTGTTCTATGAGACCTACGCCGAATCGGTCATCAACGGCGCCATTCAGGTCAACGCCTACGTTGTCAACTGAATCAATTCAACTTTTACGCACACGGAATGAACTGAAAACATCCGTCTCGTTCTCTTTTGCATTTTGCACAGAGAATGGGGCGGATGTTTCTTTTTATTTTATGTTCTGTCAGGTTTGCCTAGATTTCTTGCACAAAATTGTCGATGTTGTATATAACGGAAAAAGTTGACGAAAAGAATATGTTAGAATTTCCGGAAAAAGCCTTGCAAAATGCGCAGAAATTCTTTAATATAAGAGAGTAAAAAGGTATAGGCCTCTCTGCGGCCTGTACGGGGAGGAGCTGTTTATGAAACCGACGGAAGAAAAAATCCATACGGACCCATCGGATCTGCCGATTTATCTGTTCAAGCAGGGTAACAACTGCGAAGCATACCGCTATTTCGGTGCTCATATCGAAACGCGCGCGGGCGAATCCGGTGTCGTGTTCCGTGTATGGGCGCCTCATGCCGCCGCCATCAGCGTGGTGGGTGATTTCAACAGCTGGAAACCGGGCAGCCACCCGATGCACAAGGTGGACAACGACTCGGTCTGGGAGCTGTTCATCCCCGGCATGAAGGAATACGATGTCTATAAATACTGCGTGACGACCCGCGCCGGAGACTTGGTCTACAAGGCCGACCCGTATGCGTTCCACGCCGAGACCCGCCCGTCTAACGGCAGCAAGGTCTTTGACCTGAATGGCTTTGAGTGGCACGACACGGCGTGGCAGGAGGCCCAGAAAAAGGCCGACGTCATCAACGGCCCGATGAACATCTACGAGATGCACGCGGGCAGCTGGAAAATGAAGGGCGAGAAGATCCCCTACAACTACGCCGAGCTGGCCGACCAGCTCATTCCGTACATCACCGAGATGGGCTACACCCATGTCGAGCTGCTGCCCGTGATGGAGTATCCGTTCGACGGCAGCTGGGGCTATCAGGTCACGGGCTATTTCGCCCCCACCAGCCGCTACGGCACGCCGAAGGACTTCATGGCCTTCGTGGATAAACTCCATGCCGCCGGCATCGGCGTCATCATGGACTGGGTCCCGGCCCACTTCCCGAAGGATCAGTTCGGTCTATATAGGTTCGACGGCGAACCCTGCTATGAGGACCCGAACCCCAAGCGCGGCGAGCACAAAGAGTGGGGCACGATGGTGTTCGACTTCGGCCGTAACGAGGTGCAGAGCTTCCTGATCTCCAGCGCTCTGTATTGGCTGGAGCAGTACCACATCGATGGTCTGCGCGTGGACGCTGTGGCTTCGATGCTCTACCTCGATTACAACCGCAAACAGGGCGAGTGGGAGCCGAACAAGGACGGCGGCAAGGAGAATCTGGAAGCGGTCGCGTTCCTGCGCAAGCTGAACAACACTGTGCTGGGCCGCCACCCCCATAAGTACATGATCGCAGAGGAATCCACCGCGTGGCCGATGGTCACCAAGCCCGCTTCGGACGGCGGCTTGGGCTTCAACTTCAAGTGGAACATGGGCTGGATGAACGACATGCTCAGCTACATGAAGACCGACCCGCTCTTCCGTGCGGGCAACCACAACAAGGTCACGTTCAGCTTCTTCTATGCGTTCAGCGAGAATTTCGTTCTGCCCATCAGCCACGACGAAGTCGTTCACGGCAAGGGCAGTCTCATCAATAAGATGCCCGGAGAGTACGAGGCCAAGTTCGCAAACCTGCGCACCTTCTTCGGCTACATGATGGCCCATCCGGGCAAGAAACTGCTCTTCATGGGGCAGGAGTTCGGCCAGTTCACTGAGTGGAACGAGGACAAGCAGCTGGATTGGATGCTGCTGGGCTATGACAAGCACACTGAGCTGCAGACCTATGTAAAGACCCTGAATGCGTTCTACAAAGAGCATCCGGCCTTCTGGCAGATCGATTACAGCTGGGAAGGCTTCCAGTGGATCGTTCCGGACGACTCGCAGCAGAGCGTGGTCGCGTTCCTGCGCAAGGACGCTTCCGGCAAGCAGATCCTGATCGTCTGCAACTTTAACCCCGTCCTGCGCGAGGGCTACACCCTCGGCGCGCCCGTGGCGGGTACTTACAAAGAGATCCTGAACAGCGACGACGAAGCCTTCGGCGGCTCCGGCGCGGTCCACAACAAGGCGGTCCGCACCAAGAAGAAGCCCCTGCACGGCTTTGAGCAGAGCATCACCATCACGCTGCCGCCGATGAGCACCCTGTACTTCGAAGTGCCCGCAAAGCGCACCCGCAAGGCAGCTGCCGATAAGACCGAAACGGCCGAAAAGACTGCACCCAAAAAGACCGCAGCCAAGACCGTGAAGGCAGAGAAGGCTGAGAAGCCGGCAAAAACGACCAAGACCACCAAAGCCAAGGCAGCAAAAGCGGCCGAGGAAAAGCCGGTGAAGGCGGCAAAGACCACCAAGACCACAAAGGCCGCGAAGGCAAAGGCCGAGGAAAAGCCGGTCAAGGCCGAGAAACCCAAGAAAGCGCCCGCCAAGGCAAAAGCGGAAAAGGCTGAAGCAGCCGAGAAAGCTGAGCCGGCGGAAAAGCCCAAGCGTACCCGCAGAACCAAGGCCGAAGCTGCCCCTGCAGCCGACGCCGCACCGGCAAAGCCCGCACGCAAGCCCCGCGCCAAGAAAGCTGCGGAGCCAAAAGCTGACCCGTCCGAAAAATGATCCGGACACGCAAGCACTCACATCGTTAGACCATTTCCAATTCCAAACAAACTCGGAAATGTGTAAAAGGGGAGAATAAAGCTATGGCAAAAGAAATTGTGGCAATGATCCTTGCCGGCGGACGTGGCTCGCGCTTGTACGCGCTGACACAGAAAACGGCAAAACCGGCGGTCGGTTTCGGCGGCAAATACCGCATCGTGGACTTCCCGCTGTCCAACTGCGTCAACTCCAACATCGATACCGTTGGCATCGCAACGCAGTATCAGCCCCAGAAGCTGAACGAGTACATCGGCAACGGTCAGCCTTGGGACCTCGACCGTCTGCACGGCGGCGTCCACACCCTGCCCCCGTATGAGCAGGCAAAGGGAACTGACTGGTACAAGGGCACGGCAAACGCCATCTACCAGAACATCAGCTTCATCGACAGCTATGATCCGGAGTACGTCATCATCCTGTCCGGTGACCAGATCTGCAAGCAGGACTATGCAGACTTCCTCCGCTTCCACAAGGAAAAGGGCGCTGAGTTCTCGGTCGCCGTCATGGAAGTCGATTGGAAGGAAGCTTCCCGCTTCGGCCTGATGGTCGCAGACGAGAACGACAAGATCACCGAGTTCCAGGAGAAGCCCCCGGTCCCGAAGTCCAATCTGGCTTCCATGGGCATCTATATCTTCAACTGGGATGTCCTGAAGAAGTATCTGGAAGAGGACGAGGCAGACCCCAACTCCAAGAACGACTTCGGCATGAACATCATCCCCGCTCTGCTGCGCGACGGCCGCAAGATGTACGCTTACCGCTTTGCGGGCTACTGGCGTGACGTCGGAACCATCGACAGCCTGTGGGAAGCCAACATGGAAGTCCTCGATCCCGAGAACTCCGGCATCGATATCTTCGACAAGACTTGGAAGATCTACAGCCGCAACCCCGTGCTGCCGGCTCAGAAGATCGGCCCCCGCGCTGTTGTGCAGGATTCTCTCGTCACGGAGGGCTGCAAGATCTATGGCCGCGTCACGCACTCTGTCCTGAGCGCCGGCGTCATCGTGGAAGAGGGCGCAACGGTCGAGGATGCTGTCCTGATGGACGGTGTTGTGGTCAAGGCGGGTGCAGTCGTCAAGCGCTGCATCCTGGCTGAGGATGTCGTTGTGGGCGCAGGTGCAAAGATCGGCGGCGACGGCCCGATCGCTCATGTGGGCACTGGCCTTACCGTTGGCGCAGGTGCTACCGTCAAAGAGGGCGCCAAAGTATTTGATTCCGTCAAGGAGGGCGAGGAAGTATGCTGAGCCAGAACAACAATGCGTTGGGCATTATTTTCCCCAACAGCTATGACACCACCGTGCCTGAACTCGTGACCGAGCGCGCGATGGCGTCCATTCCGTTTGCCGGCCGTTACCGCATGGTGGACTTTGTGCTGTCCAGCATGGCAAACTGCGGCATTTCCAACGTGTCCATCGTCGTGCGTAAGAACTACCACTCCCTGATGGATCATCTGGGTGCCGGTCGTGAATGGGACCTGACCCGCAAGCGCGGCGGCTTGAACATTGTGCCGCCCTTTGCAGAGCGCAGCGTCAAGATGTACTCCGGTCGTGTGGACGCGCTGGACAGCATTCTGGACTGGCTGGAAAGCCAGAAAGAGCGCTATGTCGTACTTTCTGACTCGTATATGGCAATGAACTTCGACTTCGGCAAGCTGGTGGACACCCACGTTGCTTCCGGTGCCGATGTGACCATGGTCTACAACCGCGCGCCCATTCCCGAGGGCGCCCGCAGCGACAACTACACCCTGCGTATGGACGAGAACGGCCGCGTGACCGAGATTCTGAGCAATGATTACCGCTGCGGCAAGCAGAACCTGGCCATGAACATCTACGTCATTGAGCGCGAGAGCCTGATCCATCTGATTCACGACGCTGCCGTGCGCGGTCTGGTATATTTTGAGAGAGATATTCTGGCGCGCAACCTCAAGCTGCTGAACGTTCAGGGCTACGAGTTCCACGGTTATGCTTCCCGCGTTTCCGATATGAAGAGCTACTTCGACGAAAATATGCGCCTGCTGCAGCCCGAAAGCATGGAGCAGCTGTTTGATGCAGCCCCCATCTACACCAAGATTCGTGATGATAACCCGACCCGCTACGTCAAGGGCAGCGCTGTCAAGAACAGCCTGCTGGCTGACGGCTGCGTGATCGAGGGTACTGTCGAGAACTGCGTGTTGTTCCGCGGCTGCCAGGTCAAGAAGGGCGCTGTTGTCCGCAACTGCGTGCTGATGCAGGACACCGTGGTGGAAAGCGACTGCGAGGTCAGCTATGTCGTTACGGACAAAAACGTCCATATTACTGCCGGTAAAAAGCTGAACGGCACCGAGAGCTTCCCG